>CALGAA010000051.1 GCA_937952445.1 uncultured Bacteroidota bacterium
ATCCCATGTCCCTTTCCGCTTTGGGGAGAATCCGGAGATACAATATAAACCCGCCCTAAATCCTTTACCGCGTTGACCAGTGAATGCAATCCCGGTGCAAACATCCCGTCATCGTTGGTGACCAAAATTACTTTTTCTTTATTCGCCATATTATATTAAAAATCGTTGAGGTTCAAAAATACATCAATGAAACGGTACAACAGCTATGCGGCATATATTTTTCAAAAATAGATGCATAAAGGTGGTTATCCTCCAATTTTTGGTCAAATTTGCACCATCTCAGATATTTATTTCCATGGAACGAACCCAGACGAGTACCGAAGCGCATACCGGGGTATTATTGGTTAACCTGGGGTCACCGGACAGCCCCGCGGTAAGTGATGTACGAAAATATTTGATCGAATTTTTGCTCGACCCCAGGGTCATTGATATCCCTTATCTCAACAGGCAACTCCTGGTCAGGGGACCGATAGCATTAGGGCGGTCTCCTAAATCCGCGAAAGAATATGAAAAATTGTGGACGGAGGATGGATCACCGCTGATCATTTATGGCCACGAAGTCCGCAGGTTGTTGCAGGAAAAACTGGGGAGTGAATATAAGGTAGTTTTGGCTATGAGGTACCAGTCGCCTTCCATATCCTCAGGCATCCGGGAACTCAAAAAAAGCCCCCTCAAGAAATGGATCATTATTCCGCTTTTCCCTCAGCAGGCTTCAGCCACGTCGGGGTCTGTCCTGGAGCAGGTCATGGAGGAAGTCAGGAAGGACTGGATTTTTCCTGAGATCAACATGATCAATCAATTTTACGACCGACCCGATTTCATTAATGCCTGGGCTCAGGTGGCCAAGGGATACGATTTACATAGTTACGAAAAAGTGATCTTTAGCTACCACGGCCTTCCCCAAAGACAGCTTTTCAAAGCAGATCCGGGACATTATTGCAAGGCCAATTTTGAATGCTGCCAGAATCTTCATGATCAAAATCGATATTGTTATTCGGCCCAGTGTTTTCACAATACCCGTTTGCTCATGGAAAAGTGGCAACTTCCGGAGGATAAATGCATCACATCGTTTCAGTCCAGACTGGGGCGCTCGGAATGGGTCAAACCCTATACCGAAGATGTCGTACGCCAATTAGCCAGGGATGGATATAAGAGGGTACTGATCACCAGCCCCGCATTTATCGCAGATTGTCTGGAAACCATCGTGGAACTGGGGATGGAATACAAAGAACTTTTTTTGGAAAATGGTGGTGAAACGTTTGATATGATGGAGAGCCTCAACGTCCACCCTGCCTGGATTGACGTCTTAAACAATATGGTCCGGGAACGAGCTTGAAAATCCGGATAACCGACCAGAACCATATACAATTTGGCTGACAACATTCGATTATGGAAATAAATTCGATCAAACAAAAAATTAAAAAAGACCCGGTACATCCAATATATTTCCTGTACGGTGATGAGTCGTTTTACATCGATGATTTGAGCAAATTTATCGTAGAAACCACCGTCAGCCCTGAAACACGCGATTTCAATTATTCCATTTATTATGGCAGAGAAGTAAACAGTCCGACCTTACTGGATGCCTTAATGCGCTACCCTATGATGGCAGCATACCAGGTCATCCACCTCAAGGAAGCTCAGCAAATGAAAGATTTTTCGGAGTTGATACCCTATTTTAAATCGCCTGCCGAAACGACCATTTTCATCATCGAATACAAAGGAAGTGTAGATAAACGATACAAGGTTTTTAAGACGTTGGGCGCATTAAAGACTTCTTATGAATTCAAACCAGTCCGTGACTATCAGATAGTTCAGTGGATCAGCGATTATGTGGCAGGTCAAAGCTGGTCCATAGAACCAGAATCGACCAGGCTTCTCGGTGAATACCTGGGAACTGATCTGCAAAAAATAGTCAATGAACTGGATAAAATCATGCTCAATAAGAAGGGCGATAACTCCATCACCAGGAACGATATTGAACGATACGTTGGGATCAGTAAGGAGTACAATGTTTTTGAACTTCAACGGGCTATAGGGAGCGGACAAAAATCGAGGGCGATCCATATCGTCACGATGATGATGCAAAATGAAAAAGACAATTCACCCGTCATGATCATTTCCATGCTCTATGCGTATTTTACAAAAATTTACAAGATGCACTTCTTAAAGTCAGCCCCCCAATCAGAGCAATTAAAACAACTGGGGCTGTCCCATTCTTTTTTCCTTCAGGAATTCTTACAAGCTACCCGCCAATTCAATGTTCCCAAATGCGAAATGACCCTGGCGATATTGCACGAATACGATTTAAAGTCAAAAGGCTTCGACTTTCCTGCAGGAGATGGTGGAGGATTGATCCAGGAAATGCTGTACCGCATCTTAAGTTAAAATATACATTCGATGGGGCAGCATCAACATTTTATGAATACGCTGTCAGATCAAAAGACCGTTTGATCCGTTAATATCTCGGATCCGTTAAAACCCATGATCAGGGATCCCACCCGGGAAAATGTATGTCTTCCAAATGCTGAATTTTATAATGATCAGCTTGGCCGGGGCGTATACCGATGATATCAAACCGGATCAAACCTGTATACGCCGACTGTTCCATGTAATCCGCAGCAGCGTCTGAAAGATGGCGCATTTTCTGTTCGGTGATGAATTCCACGGGGTCGCCAAATTTGGTATTTTTCCGATATTTCACTTCAACAAACACCAGGTATTCGTCAATTTGGCAGATAATATCCAGCTCGAGATGCCTCGATCTCCAATTCCTTTCCAGGATCGTGTACCCTTTGGAAGTCAGATACTGGCTGGCGATGCGCTCACCCATATCTCCCGTTTGTTTGGTTCCTGGCATCTGTATGGTTTTCGTTGGCGATTTATGATCAACCTACTTACCTGTCAATCACCTCTCATTTTCCCTCCATAATCTTTTTACACAGGAAAAATTCCTAATAGTTACGCTTCAAAAATTCTAATAAAACTTCCATTTTCTTCTTATATAAAGAGCTGGATCCGAGATAGTTGTTGTGCATAAAAGAAAATACGAACGTTTTTCCGGAATTCGTTCGCACAAAACCCGATAAACAATGAACAGAAGAAAGGGTACCGGTCTTCGCATAGACGTACGGCACATCTGCTCCATACCAAGACTCAATCGTCCCCCTAACCCCTCCTGCCGGAAACATTCGAATCAGGTCAGCATAAGGAGTTTTATTGTATAACTCTTTCAAAACATGGACGATGAACCTTGGGGAAAATTTATTGTAAATGGACAATCCCGATCCATCCACCCATCGGATCTCGTCAGCCCATTCGCCGAAGTCGGTTCTTACCAGCGTATCAATCACTGCGGGCACTTGAATTGTATCCCACAACTGGTCTGAGATGTTCATCAACAATTGTTCGGCAATAAAATTGTCGCTATCGTACATCATCGTCCGCAAAAGAGTATCCCGCTCTGTACCGGAAACGGATTGCCACGTGGCCTCCACACCTGCAGGCAAATGAGACAACCAACTCACCGGTTTGTGCAAGGTATCGCGCAGCAAATCCACCATTACCTGCTGATTCCACACAAAAGGGACACGGATCGGATTTTCTACACACCTGGCTAAATTCATTTGGAAAATATTTGTATTCTCCTGCCGTCGAACTGCAGGATGATCCGGAATATGAACCCTGTTGCGAACGAAGGAAGACGGGAATAATTTCCATTGGCCTTCCTCACACCATGCCCTGGCCATATTACCGTAAACAGGAAAAGGACTGAGTTGGGCGGAATAATAATAAGGGTAATCATCCCAGGACCATCCCGCACCCCAACGGAGATCCGAGTGCCAATCCGAAACAAAAATCAAATTTTCCTTATCGGATAAAAATTCCTGAACACGATGGGAATCAAACCGTCGATCGAGGAAACCAGGATCCCCTGTACCTTTGATGAATGTCGTATCACCCCTGACGAGAAATTTCAAGCCTGACAGCTCATCCGGTAAAAATTTGAGTGCGGCGTATAAGGTCAGGATTTTGGTATTGGAAGCCGGAGTAAACAGCGATTTGCTTTGGTAATCAATAAGGGGTTTTGATGACGGTCGGTCGGCATCCACGACGTACAGACCACTGTGAACACCAGAGGTATCAAATAACCAAATCGCGACTTCCTCGGCCGATTTAAAATTTCGGTCACCGATTTGGTATTTTTTCACCCCACAGGAAGTCCAAGTTGCAAAAAACACTGCCCACGTCAGGAACCAGATAACTCGCCGGATTTTCATAAATTTACATTTGTCGTCGATCATTGGTGGACAGATGTCTATCCAGCCTCGATAAAATTAATAAAATTTTCACACGATGAAAACTACCACCATCGCCATCTTTGTGTTCTTATTCCTGAGTTTTGGTTTTGGGTTAACCGGTCAGGTTCACGCGCCCTCTATGGCGGAACTGTTGGAGCGGTATCCGGAATACAAAGAATTGGAGATCGAGCAAAAACGATTTACCATTTCAGATGTGGAACCCATCCTACAGCAGCATAGTGAATCGCCCGAAATTGACTTCCAAATACAAGGGTTCAGCCTGGAAAACCGGCCGATATACCTCGGCACATTTGGACAGGGAGAAACCCGGGTACTTTTATGGTCCCAAATGCACGGAGATGAATCGACGGCTACAATGGCTCTTTTGGATTTGTTCAATTTTCTGACAGACCCCCACCCGGAGGATCAGTCTTTTGTATCGGCACTAAAAACCAGATTGACGCTGTATTTTATTCCTATGCTCAATCCCGATGGAGCAGAAGAATTTGAAAGGCGAAATGCGGCCAGTATCGATCTCAACCGGGATGCACTGAACCTCAGCAGCCCCGAGTCACGGATTTTGAAATCAGTCCGGGATTCCCTGGAACCGGTATTTGGCTTCAACCTCCACGATCAAAGCATTTATTACAGGGCAGGTCGTGACGGGGAACAGGTAGCAATGGCTTTTTTAGCACCAGCCTACGATTTTGACAAAAGTGTGAACGACGTCAGACTTCGATCGATGCAACTGATTGCGCATTTGAACGATTCCCTCCAGACTCTGATTCCCAACCGAATTGCGACCTACGACGACAGTTTTGAACCCAGGGCTTTTGGGGACAACATCCAAAAATGGGGCACTTCCACCATTTTGGTTGAGTCAGGGGGATATCCGGACGATCCTGAAAAACAATTCCTGAGAAAGTTAAATTTCGTGACCCTGATCAAGACCTTTGAATCGATTATGATGCGATCGTATGAAACCAAATCGATCGGGGATTATGAGAATATTCCTGCTAACGAACGTCGGATGCTGTCGCTTATTATCGAGGATTTACTAATTCCTATGGGCGATTATCAACATCGGATGGATGTCGGTTATATCGCAAACGAAGTGGTCGAAAACGGTATCGTTTACTACCCGGCTCAGATCGTCGATGTCGGAGATTTGAGCACATTCTCAGGATTGACGGAAATTTCCGGTTCCGATCTGGAAGTGATTCAGGGAGAATGGTATCCTCAGCGTCTTGCAAATCTGGATGAATTATCATCGGCAAATTGGGAGGTTTGGATAAAACAAGGGTACCTCGGTTTTGAGATCAACCAAATACCGGACACACCTGGTCTGCCATTTTCCAATATAATCCTAAAGCAGCCGGGAGAATATTCCAACAGGCTGACCTTGCGGTTTTCCCCGGGTTACAACCCCACTTTTATTTTACAGTCCCATGATAACAACGATCGTTGGATCGTACACAACGGTACCGTGTATACAGAAAGGGAATACATCGAACTGGTCCGCAACGAGTTGGAAAAACAATCCGCCAAATAGTTCGTGCATCAGTCACTAAAATTCATGACACTCCTGACGGATTCTTTTTCGTCCTATCTTCATCTAAAGCCTTATTTAGCTACGGCTATGCTTTCCCACCCTCGGATAGGGATCCTCGGTTCCCTCATCAAAGGTCTACCAGACCTTTGGCCTCGTCTCAACGACGAGACTGCATTCGGTCACTTCTTCGATATGACAAAAAACAACCTCGTTATACATAGTACAATCTAATGCCAGGCGCACTATTCCTCCGTTATGTAGTTGCCCGAATTATATGCGCTTCGGCCGAGGGACCAAATCAGTCAATTCAGCGATACGAACTGGCTCGCCTGAATCGACGCTTTTGCGGGCCGCTATTCCGATAAGAATCGACATGGCTCCGTCGCGCACACCCGCGGTATGTTTCAAAGGATCGGGAGCATCGGGATTGGCAAATATTTTATCCTGCAATCGTCGGTCTCCGCCTCCATGTCCTCCGCGCTCAAATTGTACGTGTTCGACTTTGTGGTCCTCAAAATTCCGGTGCACGATAATCGGAGCCCGTTCCAATTCATCCTCTCCTGATTGGCTCATTTCTGCAGCGTGCAATGCAGCCTGATCCAGTCCCATATTGTCGTAGTAAGGTATATCCTGCCAGGCTTCGATCCGACCTTTTCGACCGTTAAATGCGATTTTCCATCCCTCGTAGGGTGAGTATGTGGTGAGCGAATAGTTGACAATGGCATTGTTGGCGTATTTGATCTGCGCCGACATTTTGTCGTGGATATTGATTTCTGGTCTAAACAGGCAATTATCACGTATGTACCCGTCATACTTTTCATTCTCTACGTACAGTTTCATGTACCGTTCGTTCTGAGTAATATCATAAAAGTATTCGCAATTGTTTTTGTGCGGACACGTTCGGCAATTGTCACCCCGGAAAGGGCCATTCTCCCCATAATGTTCCAGGGCTCCATAGGCAAAGACTTCTTCCGGGTCTGAATCCAACCACCAATTCAGCAAATCAAAATGATGGGTAGATTTGTGTACCCATAGGGAACCACCGAATTGTCTAAGACCGTGCCATCGACGGAAATAGGAAGCACCGTGATAGTTGTTCAGGTACCAGTGAAAATCGACAGAGGTCACTTCTCCGATGGCATCATTTTGAATTAATTCTTTGATTTTGGTCGTGTAGGGGCTCCACCGATAATTGAATCCAACAATCAGTTGTCGGTTGGAACGACGCTCCGCGTCCAGGATGACCTGACATTTCTGTTCATCAGTCGTCAATGGTTTTTCGGTTAAAACATCACATCCAAAATCCAATCCTTTTACGATAAACTCATGGTGAGTAGAATCCATGGTCGTAACGATGACGAGGTCCGGATTCTGTTCCCGAAGCATATTGTCGAAATCTGTATACAAGGGGCAATCCACGCCCATATATTGCTTGGCATATTCGAGACGTCCCGGATTGATATCGGCCAATCCGACAAATTCCAATTGATTGGGATATTGGTCGACCAACCGTTTCCCCCAAAAACTTATCCCCCGAATTCCGGTGCCGACAAGCACTACCTTCAATTTTCTTCCATAAATTCCCAGGGCTTTGGCGGGAGCAGTCATCATTGTACCGGCAGCCAACATTCCAAGGGCCCCAATAAACGATCTTCTATTCAATTCCATTTGACGATGTGTTTATCCTATTTGGTGTTAATGTTTTGCGATGTCGCTTTTTAAAATTGTTCACCAAAATATCATTAGAACTGATGAAAACCAATAATTTTCAGATATAAAGAAGAGATGGGGCTTTATTTGAATTGAATCTTAATAATCAGGCAAAAAAAAAGGAAGGTCGCCCGGTCCTATGGACAGACAACCTTCCTGGATGGTGGTGGTGGAGGATATCGGAGTCGAACCGATGACCTCTAGAATGCAAATCTAGCGCTCTAGCCAGCTGAGCTAATCCCCCGTACGGGTGTGGGTGTGGGTGTGGGTTCTGGTTTGTGGGTGTGCGTTTGTTGTGTGGGTGTGTGGGTATGTGGGTATGGGTGTGTATAAAAATTTTTATTTACGAACTCTGGTACTTCGAATAAGACCCAGCAACATTTTGGAGATGGATTCATATTCCTGGTACAGCATATCGAATTCCTCTTTTGGAATCCAGTTTTGTGCTTTCAATATCTTTAGTAGTGCAACACATTCATTCACGGACCCTCTGGCCATGATGTAAAAGTGTTTTTTATCTGCTTCCGTCATGCGTCCTACGCCTTCTGCCAAATTAAGGGCAACTGAAATGCAGGCTCTTTTGAGTTGATCGGCTACAAATTTATCAATTTGATTTGAAGAAAAAATGTAATTCAACAAGATTGTGTTCGTTTCTTCAATCTTTTGATTTACTTCCAATTTTTCAAAATCAAACATACGGACTAAATTGCGTCTTTCAAAAAACTCATTCCACCCATACTCACTCACTCCCCCCCAACTCACTCACTCTCACTATCTCTCACACCCACATCAAACCCAAACTCTCTCACACCCACACCCAAACTCTCTCACACCCACACCCAAACTAATTCACACCCAAACTATCCCCCACACTCACACCCCCCAAACCCAAACACACACCCACACCCACACACGTAAGTAGTCCCGGGCAGACTTGAACTGCCGACCTCTACATTATCAGTGTAGCGCTCTAACCAGCTGAGCTACGGGACTAGGTCATATTTCAATCATCAAATCCCGATGCCTTCCATTTCCCGGATGGCCATCGGGGCCGGGTATTTCTACAGACCATTGTCGGAATAGATGAACCCGGGGATTTTATATAATAGTAGGTACTTCACTTTCCGGCTATTTTCAATCTTACCGTTTGAATCAAAGCGATTCAAGAAATAAAACAACAACACGGATAAAAGGAAGTAACAAATGTAATCCAAAAAAATAGAAAGGAAGAGACTAGATTTTGGGGGACCAAAATTATTTGAGTATTCCCGCTGTGAGGCGGGATGACCATTCTCGACGAATGGTAAGACTCGAAAAAGAGGTATTCCAGCCGCACCTTCCGGTACGGCTACCTTGTTACGAC
>CALGAA010000052.1 GCA_937952445.1 uncultured Bacteroidota bacterium
AAATAAATTTTTCCTGGGGGAAGAGGATATTATCCGTTCTTTGTCTTCTTTGCCTGGAGTCAGTCAGGGAAATTCTGCCCGAAATGGTTTGTATGTGCGAGGTAGTGATCCGGAGCACAATCTATTCTTGTTGGATGGTACGCCGGTTTATAATACGGGTCACTTATTCGGAATGTTTTCCATTTTCAATTCATCTACGGTAAAAGATGTAAAGCTATATAAAGGGGATTTGCCGGCCCGCTATGGCTCCAGATTGGCTTCCGTAATTGATGTGAATACCCGGGAAGGTAATCGGAAAAACTACAGTTCGGAATATAAAATCGGTCTTTTATCAGCTTCGGGATTATGGGAGGGACCCGTTGGAGATCGAGCTTCCTTCATCGGTGCAGCAAGAACCGCATATCTAGGGCTGGCTCTTTTACCCATGTGGATACAATATGAAGCCGGAAATAGGGATAACAGCATCAATTATTGGATGTATGATCTGAATCTGAAAGGGAACTGGCATCCTACCGGGAAGGATCATTTATTTGTGAGTGTATATCATGGCAATGATGGTATGCCGATAAGAAATAAGGAAAACAACTACGAGAGTAAACAATATTTACGTTGGGGAAATACAACAACAAGTCTTCGCTATAGCAGAACATGGCATCCAACATTGTATTCCAGGTTTCAGTTATACCAGGCGCGGTACAACAATATCGTAAAATTCACAGGAACTCAGCTGTTCGATAATGGTACAAGGACTACACATCGCAGGCTTAGGGATCGTTCCTCGGTCGGGGAATTGGGCTTTACCAATCAAAATGACTGGTTGGTTTCTGGCACATTGAAATTTCATCTTGGGGTTCAATTACAGAGGTACTTAATTCGACCTAACCAAATTACTTTTTTGATCAACGAATTGGAAAGGGGAAAATCCATCTCCAATCGATCTGATATTCGACCTTTCTGGCAGCATTCCTACTTTGTTGAAGGAGTTTATGAACCCTTGAATTGGCTTGATCTGGGAATGGGTATGCGGGCATCCGGATATCTTTTGGGAAGTAATATGAATAAATGGTTTTTTGAACCCCGGATGAATATATCTGTGAGCGTGACGCCTAATCATATAATGAAAGCGTCGTACTCTGAAACATCTCAGTTTCTGCATCAATTGACTCACTACACCTTCGGGGCACCTTCGGATTTTTGGGTGCCTGCTACTGGAGACGTTCAACCACAGACTGCACATCAATGGTCTGTAGGATATAGTACTTCGCTATCCTCAGGAGCGTATGATTTCTCCGTCGAAATTTATAGGAAATTCATGGAGCATCTGATCAATTTTCAGGAAGGAACTGAATTTTTGTTGCTATTGGATAAGGACTGGTCCGCACTGGTGGAGCATGATGGAATTGGAAAAGCCCGGGGCTTGGAATGGTATTTTCGCAAGAAAGAGGGCCGCCTGACCGGGTGGTTAGGATACACTTTATCCTGGTCCCAACGAAAATTTGAAAATTTGAATAATAATAGATGGTTTTACAGTACATATGACCGACGACATGACGTGGAGATATTCCTCAATTATTTAATAAAGGAAGATTGGGAATTATCAGGGTCGTGGCAATATCAAACTGGGCATCGTTTTACAGTTCCTGTAGCCGGAACATACCGTTCTTTGTACTATACCGAAAAGAACAATTGGATTCTTCCGGCTTTTCATCAGATGAACCTTGGAGTGACACGTTCCGTCCGGAAAAGCGAAAGTAAGACATCTGAATTTTCATTCGGAATATACAATATTTACGGTCGGAATAATCCGCTTTACATCGAGAATACAAATGAGCAGCATTGGGAAAAGGATGGTCAAGGCAAATCCAAAATTACCAGGGTAAGAAATGCTATGGATATGATCAGTGTTTTCAAGTTTCTACCGTATTTCAGTTACAAAAGAAAGCTGCAGTAAGGACTGGCATGAGGTTAATCGCATGGGTGTAGGAGAGGAGATGATTCAAAAAGAGTAGACCAGCATCATGCCCGAACCGACGGCCATGGGTTTGTCGGAGCAGGATGTGGCGGATATGGTGGCTTATCTGGTGGGGTTACGGTGAGGTCACAGTGAGGTCAGCTGTGGGATATTGATACCTTCTGACATTAATCCCAATTGTTGGAAAAAAACCGAATGAAACCAAATGTGTTTGGTCTGTAAGTTGTAAATTGGTTTTATATGGAAATTTTTTTTCGAAGCAAAGAAGAAAGCAATGCAGCTCGAGAGGCAGAATTCCTGGAAATGGAGGAGGTAGATCGTGTCCTTACCTATGTACGACTCATGCCATCCTCCACTGTATTACCCCACCGAAATCAAATACAAGCCGACAGATATAATTATGAAATTATAATTGATCGCAATATGGATAGATGGAATGAGGAAATACTGAAATTCGTCCGATTGGCTACGAAATTTGGGGTACGGATGATCCTGGTGGGAGGAGGTGCGGTCAATTTTCATGGTTATCAAAGACATTCCGCGGATGTTGATTTCTGGATCGATACTACGGATGAAAATTTTGAAAAATTAATCCGGGTATTTCAGGAAATGGAATACCATCTGAGAGAATTTCCTTCGGAAGTGAAGCAGGGCTGGCAAAATATCTCAGTTAAATTCAGTCCTGCAGATCTTAGTTTGGAATTGATCACCCGATTTTCTCTGGATAAATCATTTGATGAAGCGTATGCTGCGGCTGAAATTGTCACTATGCAGGGTGACTCGCAGATCGTCAAATGGCACGTGATTTCCTATCATGATCTTATTGAAAGTAAATTAAAGTCCTTGAGTAGTAAGGATATCCTCGATGTGCAGGAATTGGAACGCATCCGTAAAAATAAAGAGGGAAAGTAATTTTTTCCGGGCTATCGGTACGGAAGAAGTTTGTACCTCGATGTCATCCGGACAATCGTCGCGAAGAAAGCTCAAAAAAATGGGATTGCTAAGCTGCCGAAGTCCCGATACCTTTCGGGACGGAGGGAGATTGGTAAGCCCGATTTTTTACTCGATTCCAGGTTTACAGTCCGAATTTTTTTTCAGGCTGAGCAGATCCCTATGAAAATATTTTCCAGCACATTCCGGGCTTAGCAATCCCTGCCCTTTCGGGCCCCTTCGGGTCGGGCTTACCAATCCCAAAGTAAAGCAGGGGATAGCTCAGCTATTGCTTGATGATGCGACTAACGGATGAACCTTCTGCGGTCACTATTCGGGCAAAATACAAACCACCAGACAAACCACTCAAATCAAGCGTATATCTGTTGGTCCTGATGTTCCGGATGTGTTTCATCACACGTCCTTGTTGATCGTAGAGATAAATAGCTTCAAACGGATGCGCCACATCG
>CALGAA010000053.1 GCA_937952445.1 uncultured Bacteroidota bacterium
GAAGATGGAGCGCCGGATTCAAACCTTTTTTGATATATCGATCATTCCGCTTGCCAGAGCTGGATTTTGCGATGCAGCCCTCGATAAATTGCTGTGGTCCCTCGGTGGGCGCATGAATACCAGTACCCGGTTGAGATGGCCGTACAAGCAGGTGGACGATTCGAACCTCTCTAAAATCAGATTGGCAGGGCGTCAACTTATCCCGGAATTTTTTAAGTAAGCTAAATATGAAATAAATATGGCGAATTCACAGATAAAGTCCCGGTTTGATCAGCATGGCTATGTGTTCTTAAACGGCTTATTTACCGCGGAGGAAAGCCAAGATATGACCTCCCGGATCGACCATTACATCCGGGAAATCGCTCCATATCTTCCTGAGGACAAAGTGTTTTATGAAGACAAGAGCGATCCCACTTCCATCAAACAAATGTTTGATATGTCCCATTTTGATTCGTATTTTGAACAATTGCTTTGGAATAGCAAGGTCAATGATATGGCCAAACTCCTGCTCGGCGAAAATGTGGACAGAGGTTTCGTGGAATACTTTAACAAACCACCACGGAAGGCTTCCACCATAGCTGGGAAAGGGCGCCCGACCCCGCCCCACCAGGATTGCTATTATTTTAGGCTCAATCCACCCCAGGCTATTACGTTTTGGATTCCTATGGAAGACGTGGATGAAGAAAATGGATGCCTCCGGTACGTCATGGGCTCTCATAAAAAAGGAATGAGACCCCATGGCAGAACCCAAACGCTCGGGTTTTCGCAAGGGATCGTGGATTACGGCACGCACGATGATCTGGAGAACGAGGTGGCCATGCCTGCAAAGACCGGGGATGCACTGGCACATCACGGTATGACCATCCACCGGGCAGATGAAAACAAAAGCCTCACACGATCTCGAAAGGTACTTGGGTTGGTATATTTTGGGGAATCCGCACAGGAGGATACCGAAGCGAAACGTCAATATCAGGAAAAATTGAAGCAGGAGAGACAAAAATGATAACATCCGCAGTCAACTATATGAGAATGATTATTTTATGATGAAATACCTTTCCGCCCAATGATACATGCAAATGCATTGATTGTCTCGTTGATTTTGATCATTAGCCTGGATGGAATTGCGCAAGAAATTCTTGATCCTGGAGTTTCGACAGACGTGATGGAGGTTGGTAGCTCAAAGCAATTGTTTATCGATGATGCGTTGATCGAATTTTACAGAAATGTTGAATTTACGATGCATACGCCCTATTCGACAGGCGAGGTATTGGTGAAAGCGGATGAAGCGTATGAGGAGGGTGGATTCACCTATCTATATTCCAGCATTCTCAGGGATCCGCTGGATAGTAAGATCAAACTGTGGTACGATTATTATAGACCGAATAGTGAAGAGGATCCCTACGATCATGACCGGCACGTGGCGTACGCAGAATCACATGATGGAATCCATTTTACTAAGCCCCTCATCGGATTGCATAAGTTGAAAGGCTCCAGGGAAAACAATGTTGTTATCCCGGGGGTCATTGGAGGCAGCTCGGTATGGTTGGATCCTCATGCCCCACACGGCGATCGATTCAAAACCCAGGCTAAGGTTTACCCCTCCGGTAAATTTTATATGCATAGTTCCCCCGATGGGATCAATTGGCGGATGTTCGCGGATATTGACCCCAAAGGAGATCACGATACCCAGACGATTATCTTTTGGGATCAAAACCAGAATTCGTATCTGTTCTATAGTCGCCATTTTTTAGAGCGCGATGGTATACGGGAAAGGGGAGTCCGCAGGGCGGTCATTGATCATAAATTCTCGGACATCAAAAATACCGGATTGGTGATCTGGCCGGATTTTACGGATAAGAGCAAATATTCGGATGTGATGGAAAGCGGCAATACGGTCGATTATTATGGCGCGACCGTTTTTCCATATGAAAATGTATATATCTTATTGGCCCAGGCCTTCTGGCATTGGATTCCGGAAACAGAATTTCAGGGAACAGGCGAGCCCGGTATGCGGGATGTTCGGCTGGCGGTCAGTCGCGATAGCCGGGAATTCCAACGGGTAGGTGGGCGCAAAGCTTTTATGACCCCGGGGCCTCTGGGAAGGTTTGATTCCAGACAAATTTGGGTTTTGCCACAACCAGTTGTAATGGATGATGAAATATGGCTATACTACTGCGGAGTGAATTGGGATCGCGCCGGACGGACAGACCCACTGGCTCCGGGTGGCAAAAAAGCAGCTGCGATAAGCCGTGCAATATTGCGATTGGACGGTTTTGTTTCGCTGGACGCCAGTTATAGTGAGCAAGGAGAGATAATTACCCGAC
The DNA here is from genome assembly GCA_937952445.1 of uncultured Bacteroidota bacterium. Classification (GTDB taxonomy): domain Bacteria; phylum Bacteroidota; class Bacteroidia; order Chitinophagales; family Saprospiraceae; genus Membranihabitans. The sequence continues at coordinate 2,325 of CALGAA010000053.1, forward strand.
CGATGATGTTTTCTGGAGAAGATTTGGAAATAAATGCCAATACAGGTGCAGGCGGGAGTATCCGGGTGGAGATTTTGGATATCCACGGCCAGGTAATTCCCGGATTTACAAAAGAAGAATGCGGGTGGATTGTCGGAAATTCTGTACGACACAAGGTAAACTGGTCGGGTAGTAAATCACTGGCGAGCCTTGCCGGTCAAACGATTAGATTGCGGTTTGTAATGAGGGATTGTGAATTGTATGCGTTTCAATTCAAATGATCTTGGGCCGAAAACAAGATCACGTTGAACCATAATTTATGGAATCAAAAAAGAAAGGTTTACCGATGTTAACACAGGCGGATTTTATAAAACAGCCAGATCAGTGCGGGAAGTTGATGGAATATGAAATATAATGAAAAACTACATCCGGGCGATCGATCGCTGATTAACCGAAACCTCCGGTATTTTGTACCTGAGCAGGTATTTGATGTACACGCTCATCTTTACAGTACAGCGCATTATCCGAAGGGCACTTTACCCTGGCTTGAAAAAGTCTCCGCGCTTGGTTTGAAGCAGTACGAATCAGCTATGCAAATGACGCTGGGACGTGAAGGTATTCCAGGATTGTTTTTCGGTCTTCCTCATCGTCACGGTGACAGGGATAAAATTAACGATTGGCTGGCGGAGGAAGTGAAGAATGGAGGCGACTCTGTGAATTACGCTTTGAAACTGGTGAGCCCAACCGATGACCCCCGCCTGGTGGCAAACGATTTACAAGCCCGAAAATTCATCGGGATAAAGGTGTATCATGTGTATGCTGAACGCCAGGATACGATGAACGCTTCCATACCGGAATATGCTCCGGACTGGATGTGGGAAATACTCGATCAATTTCATGGGGTGCTGATGCTTCACATTGTGCGGGAGGGGGGGATTGCGGATGATGAGAATATCCGTGAACTGAGGCGGCTGTGCAAAATGTATCCAAGGGTTAGAGTTATCCTGGCCCATATTGCCCGGAGTTTTAATTACCGGACCGCTTACCGCGGATTGTCCCAAATTTCTGATCTGGACAATGTGGTGGTGGATACCTCGGCGATTTGTGAATCAGAAACCTTCGAGGAGGCGATAAAAACAGTGGGACCTGCCCGGATTTTATGGGGTTCCGATTTTCCGGTGAGCGAATTACGGGGACGGTGCATTACCACGGGGGATCATTTTTTCTGGTTACATCCGGAAGTTCTTCTTGACGATTTGGCCGGGAAAGTGGAAAACACGATGACCCTCGTAGGAATAGAATCCTTACTTGCCTTGAAAGAAGCGTGTGAAAATCAAGGTTTGAGAAAAAGTGAAGTGGCGGATATATTTTATCATAACGCCGTTCGGTGGTTGACTCCGGATGATACCTCCAGTAATCGGCTGCCGCAAGGACCAGGACCGAAAATGTGGCGGGAAGGTCATCCCAGGAGGTACAGCGCTGTTGTCAAAACACGCGGAAATGTTTGATCAAACCTCCTGGCCGGCTTATTATTCCAAAAGTCAGGGTTGCGAGGTGTGGGATATGGACGGGAAACGATACATCGATTTCGTGGGAGGAGTGGGATCGGTTTTGCTGGGATATGCTGACCCCGATGTGAACGCTGCGATCCAACGGCGGATTACGGCAGGCAGTTACAGTACCCTCGTCAATCCCGATGAGATTATCCTGGCCCAGAAACTACTTGATTTGCATCCCTGGGCCCGGGAAGGTAAGGTTCGGTTTGCCCGGACCGGGGGAGAAGCAATGGCAGTGGCAATACGTTGTGCAAGAGCTTATTCCGGAAAAAGTGGGGTAGCTTTTTGCGGGTATCATGGTTGGCACGATTGGTATTTGGCTGCAAATCTGAATGAAAGTTCAGCGCTGGACGGTCACCTGATCCCGGGATTGGATCCGGTGGGGGTACCGCGTGAATTGCAGGGCACTTCGGTTCCTTTTTTATACAACGATGTACCCTCTTTTGACCGGGCCATCGACCAACTGGGGTCGAATCTGGCTGTAGTCGTTATGGAGCCCATGCGCTCCCACCAACCCGATCCCCGGTTTATTGATTACATCGTAAATACTTGCCGTGAAAAAAATGTTGTCCTCATTGTCGATGAAATCACAAGTGGCTTGAGATATGGGTATCCGGGGGCTCATAGCCGGATCAACCTTTGGCCGGATATTGTGGTGTACGCAAAAGCGATGAGCAATGGATTTCCATTTGGAGCGATCGTAGGAAAGAAATCAGTGATGGAGGCATCGGAAAAAAGCTTTATTTCTTCCAGCTACTGGACCGATGGAGTTGGAACTTCCGCAGCATTGGCTGTGCTTGAAAAGGCGGAACGATTTAATTTACACGAGCGGGTATGGAAAAAAGGCCAGTTTTTTCAAAAGCGACTTCAGAAAATAGCTGCCCTTTACGATCATTGCAGCGTGGAAATTGGCGGAATGCCGGTGACGCCATCCCTCACTTTTTATCCCGAGGAATACAGACCAAAACTAAAAGGTCTGTACATCCGGAAAATGGTGGAGAAAGGGTTTCTGGCTTCCACTTTTTTCTATTTGATGGATGCGCACACAGAAGACCATATGGACGCATTTCTGATAGCTTTCGATGAGGTATTAAAGGAACTCAATGTGCTGGTGGCGGATCGCAGCATCGAAAAAATGCAAAACGATGAAAGCGGGAATAAAGAAGGATTCGGACGATTGACGTAAATAAAAATTAAAATATGAAAAGGATTTCGATGGGGCTGATAGGTATGTTTTTGGCGTTGCTCCTTCCCCAGTGGGGCATGACTCAGCTTCAGATTGGAACAGAGCGACAACTGTTTTTGGATGCTTACATCATTGGTGATTTGGAAGGTGTGGAACAACGGCTTCACCACCCGGTCAATGAAGGCCCCGTTCTATATTTTGACAAACCCTGGGAGGGAAATTTTAGCGCATACTGCACAATTCTCAAGGATGGTCCCATTTACAAAGCATACTACCGTGGGGTCCGTGAAGCGGGCCGGGATGGCAATGAATCCGAAACGACCTGTATTGCCCTGTCTACGGACGGAATCCATTGGACCAAACCCGAACTTGGGCTTTTTGAGGTGGAAGGTTCCAGGCAAAACAACGTCGTTCTGGCTCATGCTGCCCCGGTGACTCATAATTTTAGTCCTTTCATCGACCAAAATCCGAATGCAAAGCCAGATCAAAAATACAAAGCCCTGGGCGGAACGAAAGAAAGCGGATTGATCGCGTACGCATCACCGGATGGGATATATTGGACCAGAATGCAGGAGGAACCGGTATTTACAAAAGGGGTGTTCGATTCACAAAACGTGGTGTTTTGGTCGGAAAGTGAAAAGCAGTACGTATGTTATTTTCGGACCTGGTCCGATGGCGGATTTTCAGAATACAAAGGATTCCGGTCGGTCAGCCGGACCACCTCGCGGGATTTTATCCACTGGACCGATCCAGTGAAAATGGAATTTGGGGACACTCCACTGGAACATTTGTATACGCAACAAACGAGCCCGTATTTTCGCGCCCCACAGATTTACGTGGCTATTGGAGCGCGTTTTATGCCCAACCGCCAGGTGTTGACAGACCAGCAGGCCGAGGCACTCAATGTAAATCCCAAGTATTTCAAGGATTGTTCGGACGCTATTATCATGACCTCCCGGGGTGGCAATCAGTACGATCGGACTTTTATGGAGTCGTATATTCATCCGGGTATCGGGCTCCAGAACTGGGTGTCAAGATCCAATTATCCGGCCCTGAACGTCGTGCAGACCGGGGAACATGAAATGTCGGTGTATGTCAATGAAAACTATGCCCAGCCCACCGCTCACCTCAAAAGATATTCCATGCGACTGGATGGTTTTGCATCGATCGAAGCGGGGTATGATGGAGGAAGCATCACTACCCATCCTTTTGTATTTGAAGGAAAAGAACTGGAAATCAATTATTCCACCTCCGCTGCCGGGAGTGTCCTGGTCGAAATCCTGGATGAGAATGGTCGCCCTATACCTGGTTATAGTAGCGATGATTGCCAGGAGATAATCGGCAATGAAATCAGCCGGTTAGTGGAATGGAAGGACAGTTCGGATGTCAGTGAATTGCAGGGGAAAGTGGTGCGGTTGAAGTTTATTCTCAAGGATTGCAATCTTTATTCTTTTAAGTTTAATGAATAGACTGGAGGATCGCAATATGCGATGAGAAAAGGGTCAATGAACCCGTATGAAAACTCAAACTTTGAAAAGTAAAATGAATAAAAAGGAAACTCAAAAGACGGTATGGAT
>CALGAA010000054.1 GCA_937952445.1 uncultured Bacteroidota bacterium
CTGGCGGGAAATGTTTGTTCCAGTTGTTCGTCGATTTTTCTTTCGATATCCTCTTTTTTCACTTCTTTCGCAATGATATTCCCGGGGTGGATATATGATGGGGGATCACTGGCAGGAAAAGTTTGTTCCAGCTGTTCATCGATTTTTCTTTCGAGTTCCTCTCTTTTTTTAGTCTCTGGATCGACTTCCTTTATCGATTTTTCATTCCGGTGGGGTACTGATGGTCGATTATCCATGGCTGATTTGTTTTATCATGAATGAGTACCTTTATAACTGTGAAGAAGAACTAAAAAGTACTTTAATCGATATGTGTTTAGGCGAGAAGGCATGTGCATTCCATCAGAACATTACACATGGCTCTCCGATCGGGAATCAGCCCCTCCTATTGCATCCTTTCGATCTTGATCTTTAGTTGTGATCCAACCCACCCCTATTTTATTTGCAGAGAACCCGCTTTACAGATAGGAGGAGGTCGCCTGCTGTATCACCTGATCCCGACCCGGTCCATTGGACACGATAAATGCCGGTATTCCGGTTCGATTTTCCAGAAATCGGATGTAGTTTTGGGCTGGCTCGGGCACTTCATCGAATTCCTGTGCGGATGTAATGTCTTCATTCCATCCCGGAATAGCCCGGTATTGGACATCGATGTTCTCAGCATCCAGATCGTAAGGGAGTTGGGTAGTGACCTCGCCATTGATCTTATACGCGTCGCCCACCATAATCGGGTCAAACGAAGAAAGCACATCCAGTTTGGTTATGACCAGCCGCGTAACACCATTGATCATAATGCTGAAATCGAGCTGAGGCAGATCCAGCCACCCACAGCGTCGGGGACGTCCCGTTGTCGCTCCGAATTCGTGACCGAGGTCCTGTAATTTCTGACCGTTTTCGTCAAATAATTCAGTCGGAAATGGTCCACTGCCCACCCGGGTACAATAGGCTTTTGTGATGCCGATGACTTCGCCGATTTTGGACGGTGCTATACCCAGTCCGCTACACACTCCGCTGCTCGTGGTATTGGAAGAAGTGACGTACGGATAAGTCCCGTATTCGATATCGAGCATGGTGCCCTGAGCTCCCTCAGCCAGAATAGATTGATTATCATTCAAAGCCTGGTTGAGTATATATTCCGCATCGATGTGGGGGATGTTCCTGATGGCTTCCAGGCTGGCAAACCATTGCTCTTCCTCTGCCGCCAGATCAAATTCCACTTCGCCGTACATCTGATACAGACGAAGATGCTTTTCTTTTAATTTTTCATACTTCTGCCTAAAATCCGGAGCAAAAAGGTCGCCGTAACGCAGTCCGTTACGACCGGTTTTGTCCATATAGGTGGGGCCGATCCCTTTGAGTGTTGATCCAATTTTGGCTTTTCCCTTATCCGCTTCTGACGCCTTGTCGAGCAATCGATGGGTAGGTAAAATAAAATGGGCCCGGTTGGAAATCTGGAGTTGTTTGAATACCTGAATCCCCTCTTGTTCTACGTTTTTGATCTCTTTGCTCAGGGTCACCGGGTCAATGACCACGCCGGCACCGATTATATTGGTGATGTGCTCGCGGAATATTCCGGAAGGGATGGTATGCAGCACGTATTTTTTATTATCAAATATCAACGTGTGCCCCGCGTTGGGCCCACCTTGAAACCGGCATATATAATTATAATCTGTGGCCAGGCTATCAACTATCTTACCTTTCCCTTCGTCACCCCATTGGAGACCCAAAATAACATCTACCGACATATGTATGGAATTCGTTTGCGGTTAAAAACAAACCGTAAAATTACGTCTTTAAAATCAGAATGTCGATTAAATGTAGAAATTATGCGGGATTTTCATCACATCCATTCTTACAACGACCGTAAAGGTTGAGATTGTGGTGCGTAATTTTGAAATCCATCAGATTGCCCATCATGTTTTTGATCTCCTGAATGCGGGGATCGCAAAACTCAAGTACTTTCCCGCATTCTACGCAAATGATGTGGTCGTGCTGCTTGAATCCAAAGGATTTTTCGTATTGTGCCAGGTTTTTGCCAAACTGGTGCCGCTTGATTAGGTCTGAGCTAACCAGCAACTCGAGGGTGTTGTACACCGTCGCCCGGCTGACCCGGTAGTTTTGATTTTTCATCTGAATGTACAGTGCTTCCGCGTCAAAGTGATCGTCCCGGTTATAGATCTCCTTGAGAATAGCATACCGCTCCGGCGTTTTTCTCAACTTGTTTTTCTCCAGATGGCTCGTGAATATCTGCTTGACCTGTTCGTATATCTCTTTGTTTTTTTCCTCGGGTAACATCGTAATAATTTTTACTCAATTCTCCGCACGCTGGATATGCCATCCAATTCGTTGAGTGATTTGATAATAAGCTGGAGTTGATTGGTATTGTGCACCAGTAAACTGATTTTGGCTTCGTAATATCCTTCTTCCCCTTCGATATGAAACGACCGAATATTGAGGTTGAATTTGTTGGATATCAACTTGGTCAGATTCTGGATCACACCTACTCCCTGATCGATACCTACGATCTTTAAGTCGGCAACAAACTCCTTGTCCAAATTGTTCGCCCAATCTGCTTTCATTATGCGATAACCGTAATTGGACAGCAAATGCGGGGCGTTTGGACAGTTGTACCGGTGGATTTTAATCCCTTCCTTCGTGGTGATGAAACCGAAAATGTGATCCCCGTTGACCGGGTTACAGCAGTTCGCAAAAGAGTTCTGGTATTTTTCACCCGGCTCCCCATTCAGCAAAATGATGGATTTTTCGGTTTTCTTCCGGGTTCTTTTCGGAGGCGTAGGGGCGAGCGTCGATGCTTTTTCTTTGGGAGTGTGATCAACGATTTCGCCGTCTTCTACCTCGATCTTTTTAAATATATTCTGGATGGAAATCTTATCACGGGCGATGTCGTAGTATAAATCAATCCGACTGTCGTACCCAGCTTCGTCGACGACCTGATCGATGTTTTGTTCAAAATCGAGCTTCAGGTTGCGGAATTTCCGAACCAACGCTTCTTTGCCGAGCTCCCCGATCCGTTTGCGTTCTTCCTTGATCGCAGATTTAATCTGACTGCGGGCCCTGGACGTAATGACGAGTTTGAGCCAATCTTCCGTTGGCTTTTGATTTTTGGACGTGGTCACATGAATTTGATCCCCATTTTGGAGCACATACCCCATAGGGACCAGTTTTTTATTCACCTTGACCCCGATGCAGTGGTAACCAATATCAGTATGTATGCTAAACGCGAAATCGAGGGCGGTGGCTCCTTTCGGCAATACCTTAACCTCGCCCATGGGTGTATATACGAATACCTCTTCGCTAAACAGGTTGTTTTTGAAGTCGTTGATAAACTCGATCGCATCCTTTTCATCGTCCTCTAAAATTTCCCGTATACTGTCCAGCCAGGGATCAAAATGATTGTGGTTGCTGATGCCTTTATACTTCCAGTGCGCGGCAAACCCCCGCTCTGCTACCTCGTCCATACGCTCCGATCGGATTTGGACCTCGACGTAGCGACCATGGGGTCCGATCACGGTCGTGTGCAACGATTCGTACCCATTTGACTTGGGAGTAGAAATAAAATCCTTCAACCGTTCAGGGATCGGGGTGTGAACGTCGGTGACGATGGAATAGATTTGCCAGCACGTTTGTTTTTCCAACTCGTGGGGTACATCCACGATAATCCGTACGGCAAACAAATCATAAATTTCCTCAAACGGTACGTTTTTCTTTTTGATCTTGTTATATATCGAGGATATGGATTTGGGTCTACCGGTTATCCGATAGGGGATATTCAACGCATCGATACTCGATTTGAGGGGTTCGATAAACCCCTGGATGTACTTATCTCTTTCGCTTTTGGTTTGGTTTAGTTTTTTCGCGATGCTTTTGTAGGTATCGGGTTCCATTACCTTCAGGGAAATGTCCTGAAATTCGGTCCGAAGGTTGTAAAATCCGAGCCTGTGAGCGAGTGGGGCGTATATATAACTGGTTTCCGCTCCTATTTTCAATTGTTTTTCCTTGGGCATGCTCTTGATCGTCCGCATGTTGTGAAGGCGGTCGGCCATTTTGATGAGGACCACCCGGACATCAAAAAGCAATGTGCTGAGGACTTTCCTGAAGTTTTCTGCCTGAGGGGTGTCTGTCTGGTATGATTTGGCCAGTTTGGTCAGGCCATCAACGAGCAAGGATACCTTTTTGCCAAAAACGCTTTCGATTTCCTCCAGGGTTGTCGAGGTATCTTCAACGGTGTCATGGAGCAACGCAGCGATGACGGCTGTTGGGCCAAGGCCCATTTCGTCCACACAAATTCTGGCCACCTCAATAGGATGGAAAATGTATAGCTCTCCTGACTTTCTTTTTTGATGAGCGTGCGATTCATTGGCCATTTCAAAGGCCTTTTGAATCTGGACACGATCCTCCCCTGTCATCTTTCCTTCTAATGACATAAACAGCCTGTCGAAAGCCTCCTGGACTTCAGGCAATATTGTATGCTGATATGTGGTGTGGATGTTCATACAAACATTTAAGCTACACAAGATACAACTCTCAACTGGAAAGATTGGTTCAAG
>CALGAA010000055.1 GCA_937952445.1 uncultured Bacteroidota bacterium
GGGGTGGGGCTCAATCTCGGGACCAAAGCCGGGGTTTTTGGCATATCCTATGCGGTTGGTGGCCAGCGAAACGACCCATTGTCGCTGTCTCAGAGCCGGATCAACTTCGGTTTGATGGTCAATTATTGAATATTTTTGTATATTGGGGATATTCTTTTACACGAAAAGAGTACGACCATGGCCATTGAAAGTCCACATTCCTTCAAAATCAAAACCTGGAAAGAAGCCGATCGCCCCAGGGAAAAAATGATGGCGCATGGAAGTTCTTACCTGACGGACGCAGAATTGCTCGCTATTTTGATTGGTCATGGATCCCGGGATGAAAATGCAGTCGAACTGTGTCAGCGTATGCTTCATTCCGTAGATTACGATTTGGCTGACCTGAGTCGGTTGACTTTGGGTGACCTGATGAAATTCAAAGGGATCGGAGAAGCCAAGGCTGTATCGATCAAAGCTGCGCTCGAACTGGGGCGGCGTCGCCAGCAAGCTGATCAGCGCGACAGGGTAAAGATCGGCAATAGCCAGGACGTCTATCACTATCTCAAATCGCGCCTCGAAGATCTCAATTACGAAGAATTCTGGGTTTTGTTACTCGACCGAAGCAATAAGGTCATTGGGCATCAAATGATCAGCAGAGGAGGCGTCTCCGGAACCATGGTCGACGCCAAATTGGTTTTTAAACCGGCCTTAGATCGTCTTGCCAGTCATCTTATCTTATGTCACAACCATCCTTCCGGGAATCTCCAGCCATCGATGCAGGACATTACGTTGACCAAGAAACTGGTTCAGGCAGGTAAACACATGGATGTCTCCGTTCTGGATCATGTGATCATCACTGCCCATGGATACTTTAGCTTTGCTGACGAGGGGAAGATTTGATTAGCTGCGTAGAACAAGGGATATGAAATAAAAGGTACGTTTATTATGTTGGCAGATAAAAAACAACACCGTACTTTATAATAGGTGTGACGATTAATTTGGCCCGTAGAGTATCAGATCATAAGAAAAAAATCAACCAGGGTTTTACGTATAGGTATAATTGTGACAAGTTTGTAATTTATAGATCAATAATAGGAGCTATCCATTGCGAAAGGCAATTAAAAAATTGGAAAAGATCCTGGAAAAATGAATTGGTGTATTCCATAAATCCCAGGTAGGAGGAATTACGGTTCTGTTGCAGATTAAGTCCGCAATGCCGCTGTGGATCAAGTCTCTAATGACATTGTCCTCCCCCTCCATCACTCCGGACTTGATTTGTAGTTTCCAGAACAATCTTTTCTACAGTTAGTTAAGTAATATTATCTTTGCGATCCAGCGTATGGCTACACAGATTAAAGGAAATAAATTTGACTGGTCGATTCTCGTGAGAATCCTCTCGCTCGGAGGCAACTATAAGACCCTGTTTGTAGTGTCAGCAGTACTGGCTATTGTTTTGGCTCCAGTCAGTGTCATCAGACCGCTTCTCATCAATCGGGCTGTGGATGACTATATCCTCAAGTTTGATTTTAACGGACTCGTGGTGATTACCCTGGTTATGATCGGTGTCCTCCTCGTGGAGGTGGTGTTGCGGTATTATTTTGTGTATTGGTCCAATCTGCTCGGTCAGAATGTAATCCGGGATTTACGTACCCGGGTTTTTAAGCACGTGTTGTCACTGAACCTGTCCTACTTTGACCGGACACCCGTCGGAACATCAACCACCCGCACGATCAACGATATCGAATCCATCAACCAGGTATTTACCCAGGGTGTATTAATTATGATCGCAGATATTTTGAGGATCATCGCGGTACTGATTACGATGACAGTAGTTAGTGTACGGTTGACTTTAATCGTTCTGATGACCATGCCTTTAATCATCATTGCGACGTATATATTTAAAGAGAAAGTGAAGGCCGCTTACCAGAAAGTCCGGGCACAGATCGCCAACATGAATGCTTTTCTGCAGGAACGCCTGAGCGGGATGTATATCGTTCAAATATTCAATGCGGAAGAAAAAGAGAAAGGCAAGTTTCGGACCATCAACCGGAATTATACCAAGGCCAATTTAGATTCAATTCTCTATTATGCGATCTTTTTCCCCGTCGTGGAAATAATTTCGGCTTTGGCATTAGCGCTACTGGTCTGGTGGGGTGCGCGGGGTGTATTGGATGAAAGCGTTACTTTTGGAAGTCTGGTTATATTTCCCATATTTCTCAATATGCTTTTCAGACCCATGCGGATGTTGGCGGATAAATTCAATATCCTCCAAATGGGAATCGTAGCGGGTGAGCGGATTTTCAATTTGATTGATCGTCGCGATCACATCGAGGACAACGGGGAGATCACCGTGGACAAAATGGAAGGGCGCATAGAATTTCGAGATGTATATTTTAGTTATGACAAAGAAAATGACGTACTAAAAGATATCAATTTTGAGGTGGATCCCGGGGATACTTTGGCTGTCGTGGGCAGTACCGGGTCGGGTAAAACAACACTGATCAATGTCCTTTCCCGATTTTACGAAATTCACCGGGGTGAAATCCTCATCGATGATATCAACACCAAGGAATATCAATTGGACAATTTGCGGCAACATATCGGGATTGTTCTTCAGGACGTTTTTCTATTTACCGGTACGATCCTCAACAATATCCGGATGATGGATGAATCCATCGACAAAGAAAAAGTACTTCGGTTTTCCAAAATGATTGGAGCGCATGACCTGATTATGGAATTACCCGGTGATTATGATTTTGTGGTTTCCGAACGTGGATCCAATCTGTCTTCAGGGCAGCGGCAATTGATTTCATTCGTCCGGCTTTTGATATTCGATCCGGATATTTTGATTCTGGACGAAGCCACTTCCAACATCGATTTGGAGACGGAAGATTTGATTCAGTATGCCATCGAAAAATTGATTAGCCAGCGAACCTCGATTATCATCGCCCACCGATTGAGCACGATCAAGCATGCGGATAAAATTATCGTACTGGATCATGGCCGCATCGTGGAACAGGGCACTATGGATCAACTTCTTGCCAAAGAGGGAGGTCATTTCCGACAATTGTACGAATTGCAGTTTGAAGAAATCGAATAGATGTACCCGACCATCTGAAGGTCGGTTATCCTGTCTTGTAAAGGAAACAAACAGAACCAACCGTTTCCGAAGCGAAATGTAGTATATTGCGTTAAATCGCGATAAGAAGCTTATACCTATGGTTTGAATATGATATAAAGTGGAGCCTCCAGGAATCGAACCCGGGTCCAGCCAAAGCTCTCATTTGCTTTCTACAGGCTTAGTTACAGATTGAATGGTCGGGAAATGGGCAAGTA
>CALGAA010000056.1 GCA_937952445.1 uncultured Bacteroidota bacterium
GCAACTACAGAACCCTTAATAATACTGCATCATACGCGTTTCTTAGGAATATGAGCTAATTCAGTAAACTTCCTGAATAGCCCATAGACGACGTAGAGTTTTGGCTTATTTACAAATACCACACAAAATCCGCGTTAGTAAATTTAAATATGGCCTACTCATAAATTCAGAAATTATTTTCCTGTAGTAACGATCTTGGGTGAGTTCTACTACCTCAGACGATCCATTGATTTTACCAGTCTTTCGTCCTTTTTGATGTTTTTGATCGCTAAAAACAGAAATAGGATCGAGATGAAGGGTAAGAACAGTCCGTATTTAGGTGCAAAATTTATATTGACCGTGAGCGTGGATAAATCCGCATATGATACATATATGGCCATAAGCAAAAAAAGAAACACCACAAGGACTGCCACCCGGCTGAGAAGGATCTGAAGTTTTCTCTTTCTGTAGAGAAATATCGCAACCAACGAAAACAGGATGGCAACGATCGCAAAAGTTGCTAACAAACCTTGATCGTAAATATCCAGGATTTGGTCATCGTAATACTGTAGCTCACTTAACGCGGTGGTCGCCGTCGTATCGATTTCTCCGAGATCAGCGCTTTGGAGAAATAGGCCACCCATAAATAATGCAGCTAAGAACAGATAAATCGTTTGAATGCGTTGAATCATTGTGAAACTTTTGAACAAAAATAACCGTTTTCCAGGAATTGCTGTTATCCATAGGGCGTTTTACTGTCCTGGTACAGTTTTCTTACGACTTTTCAGCCAGGAGGAGTATCAACTTAATTTTTATAGAAGGATAATTTTTGGATTACCAGCGAAGAAGTATCGAAATTTTGTGCCCATTGAACCTGTTGTGTCGTAATTGTGATAATTTTGTCTTATGATCTATCGGAAGCACGCTAAAAAATCTCAAGATTATCCTTACCGACTGGCCGGGAGGGATGTTTGGCGGGTATTGGTGTTTTGCTTCCTGATGTGTGCCTCAGGAGCCCTTTGGTCTCAGGACGTAGCCCCTGCGCCCCAGCAGGATACCATCCAGGAACCGACTATCGTGATATTGGATGAGCCGGCAGATCGTGTACGGTTATATACAAGGGATACAGTACAATATCAGCAATTGGTGGGGAATGTTCGAATGCGGCACGACAGCACATTTTTCCGTACTGACTCCGCCATTTTGGATGATCGAAACCAGGTAGAAGCTTATGGCAACGTCGTGATCCAGGAATTGGACAGTACCCATATTTTTGCTGATACTTTATGGTATAACGGGAATGAAAAATTTGCCCAACTTCGTGGAAATGTTGTCCTCGATAAAGATTCCCAACGGTTGTTTTCTCCGCATTTGACATACGAACTCGATAACCGCATTGCCCGATACCAGAGCAAGTCTTACATGATGGACGGTGATATGCAGTTGAGTTCGATCCAGGGAGTTTTTTATGTAAATGATGACTACATCGTGTTTAGGGACAGTGTGATTGTCATAAGCGATTCTTTCAATTTGAAAGCAGATTCTATGGCGTTTTATACCCAGGAAAGAAGGGTAAAATTCCTTGGTCCCACCGTGGTATACAACGACACCAGCCGATTGTATGCCGAGGACGGTTATTACCTGGTCAATGAGCAGGAAGCAGTGTTTTATCGTTCAGCGCAGTTCCAGTCTGGATCTACTTTGGGTTTTGCGGATACGATTTATTTTTACGGGGATGAGGGGCGTTACATCATGCGGGGAGACGCTTATCTCAATCGGGATGGTGAAATCGCCACTGCCCGCGAAATCATATACGAAGAGCAGGAAGGGTTGATGTACCTCTATCAAGACGCGGTGGTCACCGGGAAAAATGTCAATGCGACCGGTGATTCCTTAGTTTATAATACAGAGACCAATTCGGTTCGGTCACGTGGGCGCTCGAGGGTCCAGCGACCTGATTTTACGCTTACTTCCAATGTTCTGGATTACAATGATGAAACCCAGGAAGGCATAGCTTCGGGGGACGTGATTTGGGAAGATAGTACAGGGATGCGTCGAATTTTTACCGATAGCCTGGAATATAGTGGAAACGGGCAGACTGCCCGCGCCATTTCGATCCACCAACGCCCCATGCTCGAATGGCGGAACGAGGAAGGAGATACGCTGAAATTAATTTCCGATACACTAAATACGTATCAAACCATAGTGACTTACGTCGATTCGACCGAGCAAACCATTTCAGATACGACTCAGGATTTTAGTGCATTTTACGAGGTGGCGCTTATTCGAGACGATTTCCAGGGGCGTGCGGATTCAATGGCTTATAAGGAATCCGATTCGCTGATCGTGCTTTACGGGAATCCTATTCTTTGGATGGATACGACACAGCTTAGTGGCGATACCATATATGTATCGATACGGGAAGGGGAAATTTCCGATGTATTGATCAAAGGAAATGGCTTTATCATTACGTCACCCGATAGCATTTTTTTTAATCAGATCAAAGGGCGGACGATTACAGCTTATTTTAAAGACGGGGATCTGTACCAGACCGATGTGGAAGGAAACGCGGAATCGATTTATTTTCCGCTCGATGATGAAGGGGGGTATATTGCGATGAACAAGATTATCTGCAGCCGGATCGAAATGACATTTGAAAACAACAACGTAACAGGAGTAGCCTTTTTGGAGCAGCCCACCGGGGAATTGATTTCGATGACGAAAGTGACGCAGGAGAACTCTATTTTGAAAGGATACCGTAATATGGGCCATTTACGCCCCAGAAATGTGGTAAAAGAGCGGGAGATTAGAAATGTGATGGCCGAAGCCGTCAATCAGAATCTAGAACAATAAAAAAACCTTCCGGACCAGATTGGCCGGAAGGTTTTTAATGTCTCTTTTAGTTCATGGATTTTTGAGTACCGCGGTGCGGAAGTCATTGTTATGTCAAAGCAATGTTTCGTTCTTCAACAATTTTACGCATGTTGATCAATGCGTACCGCATCCGTCCCAGCGCTGTGTTTATGCTTACCCGGGTCAATTGTGCGATTTCTTTGAAGCTCAGGTCAGCATAGTGGCGAAGAATCACTACCTCTTTTTGTTCCGGAGGCAGTAGATCGATCAGGTGACGGATTTTCGTAAACGTCTCATCCTTGATCATAGAAGTCTCGACATTGTCATCCTCTACTTCAAGAACATCGAAGATGTCAAATTCTTCCGTTGGATTGATCTGTGGTCGACGCTTCGATTTTCGGAAATTGTCCACGCACATGTTGTAGGCAATTCGCATCGCCCAGGGCCCAAATTTGCCCTCGTGGTTGTACTTTCCGGCTCGTAGAGTTTTGATAATCTTAATAAAGACTTCCTGGAAAATATCCTCAGCCTGTTCGGTGTTCTTTACAAACATATAGATGGATGTAAAGATTTTGTCCTCATATCGGCTCAGAAGTTCCTGGAAACATTTTTCGTCTCCACACAGATAAGAATTGATGAGGTCTTTGTCTGAAAGCATAGTTATTTGCATACCAAATCGTTTTCAGGTTATTAATGTTAAATAATACGTTTCGATTCAGTGTAAAGGTTCTATGCTATAAGGTCAGTGTTTGGCGATTAAAAATTGATTAACGATTCAAAGTTAGCGAAATTGATCACAAGCCACCAATTTCTTTGAACAAATTAACAAATAGTATTTTTTATATACGTTCTTTGCTGGTACTAATATAAGGGATAATTGAACAAAAAACCAAATGAATATCAAAAAAATTGAAATAAAAGGTGCGAAAACCCACAATTTGAAAGGAATTGACGTAGAAATTCCACGAAATCAACTAGTTGTAGTTTCGGGTGTTTCGGGGTCCGGAAAGTCTTCTTTGGTCATGGATACCCTTTATGCGGAGGGTCAAAGACGATATGTCGAGAGTTTATCGTCGTATGCGCGGCAATTTCTCAACCGAATGAAGAAGCCCGAGGTGGATTATATTAAAGGCATTTGTCCTGCCATTGCCCTGGAACAAAGGGTGGGAACAAACAATGCGCGTAGTACCGTGGGGTCAATGACGGAGATATACGACTACCTCAGGGTTTTATACGCCCGCATCGGCCGGACCTATTCCCCCATTTCGGGCGACCTGGTCAAACGCCATCAAGTCAGCGATGTGGTGGACTTCATCCTGAGCATGGAAGACGAAGCCCGCGTGGTTTTGATGACCACCTTGCATCAACAATACCCCAAACGCAATATTCAAACCCATCTGGAATTATTGTTGCAACGAGGGTACAACCGCATCGTGGTGGAAAGGGAGGATTGGAAAATCGAAGATTTTCTGGATCAGGCAAAAAAATCATTACTCCGTAAAAAGTTGGAAGATGTCGACAGTGAAATGATTTTAGTGGTCATCGACCGTTTTATTGTCCGCCACGGAGATGAAGAAAATACGAACCGGATCAGTGATTCAGTTCAAACGGCCTTTACAGAAGGCGGTGGATCATGCTATGTGCGTCAGCTACCGGATGGTGATCCACAGTATTTCAACAACCGGTTTGAGTTGGATGGTATCGAGTTTGAAGAACCAGACCCTCACCTTTTTAACTACAACAACCCCTATGGGGCCTGTAAAACCTGTGAAGGATTTGGTCGGGTAATGGGAGTGGATGAGCACAAGGTATTTCCGGATCACAACCTTTCTGTATACGACGGGGCGATCGCTCCCTGGAAAGGTGAAACAGCGGTCAAATACCTGGATCCTTTGATTCAGAAGGCTCATCATTTTGATTTTCCCATTCATAAGGCCTACAAGAATCTTACTGAGGCTGAAAAGGATCTTTTGTGGACAGGAAATAAATATTTTAAAGGCCTGGATCATTACTTCAATGAGCTAAAAAGCAAGACGTATAAGATCCAAAATCGGATCATTATGGCACGGTTCAGAGGTCGGACCCGTTGCCCCGATTGTAAAGGTCACCGCCTCCGGCCGGAAGCGCTGTATGTCAAAATCGATGGATATCATATCGCCCAATTGACCCAGATGCCCATTGATCAGTTATATAATTACTTCACTAACCTCAAACTCGAGGAGAACGATGCCCAAATCGCCCGGCAATTGCTTTATGAAATCAAAATGCGGCTTCGGGCCATGAATCAATTGGGGCTTTCCTACCTTCATCTGGATCGGATCTCAGGAACGTTGAGCGGTGGTGAAACTCAAAGGATCTACCTGACCAAGTGCCTGGGGAGCAATTTGACTTCTTCGCTCTACATCCTGGATGAACCCAGCATAGGTCTTCATCCCCGGGATAGTGAACAATTGATCTCTGTTCTGACGGATCTCAGAAATCTGGGGAACACCGTGGTAGTGGTCGAACACGAAGAGGAAATTATACGAAAATCCGATTATCTGATCGATATGGGACCACTGGCCGGGGAAAATGGCGGTGAGGTGGTTTTTCAGGGGAAATTTCAAAATTCGCCCAATGGGCAGGGTGACCGCAGCCTGACGCTAGCCTACCTGGCCGGAAAAGAAAAAATTGAACTTCCAAAACGACGAAGGACGTCCAATAATAAGATCATCGTGGAAGAGGCTTTTATGCACAACCTAAAGAGTATTTCACCGGTGTTTAAGCTTGGTGTGCTCAATGTGCTCACGGGAGTTTCAGGATCTGGAAAATCAACCCTGGTACACGATATATTATATCCCGCTCTCAATCAACACGTCGACAACATTAATTCAGGTCAACGCAAAGGTTATAAATCCATTCAGGGGGATCTGAATCTTATTTCGGCCGTGGAGTTTGTCGGTCAAAAAGCGATTGGTCGGTCCAGTCGTTCCAATCCGGCTACCTACGTCAAAGCCTTTGATGACATCCGAAACACCTTTGCCAATCAGAATCTTTCGAAAATTCGCGGTTATTCTGCGCGACATTTTTCTTTCAACGTAGAGGGCGGACGGTGTGAAAATTGTAAGGGGGATGGAGAAATTCAAATTGAAATGCAGTTTTTGTCCGACGTGTACCTCGAATGCGATGTTTGTCACGGGAAGCGATTTCGGAAAGAAATTCTTGAGGTAAAATACAATGGGAAAAACATCTACGAGGTGCTCGACATGACCATTGAAAATGCACTTGAATTTTTTAAAGATCGTCATGAAATTGTCGCCAAATTGGAGCCTTTGGAGAAAGTTGGACTGGGATACCTGCGATTGGGTCAATCGTCCAGTACGCTTTCTGGGGGTGAAGCGCAGCGATTGAAACTGGCGTTTTTTCTCGGTCAGGAAAATCCTACCGAGCATATTCTATTTATTTTTGATGAGCCCACGACGGGTTTGCATTTTCACGACATTCGAAAACTGTTGGTCGCGTTCAATGAATTGATCGAATTGGGTCATTCCGTGCTGGTGGTGGAGCACAATATGGACGTGATTAAATCTGCGGATTGGATAGTCGACCTTGGTCCGGAAGGAGGCATCGACGGAGGTCAAATTGTCGGTATGGGGACACCGGAGCAAATAGCAGAGATTCCAGAGTCCTATACAGGCCAGTTTTTGAAGACAAAATTGAATTAAAGCAGACTATTATTATTAAACTGAAGTCATTTATTTTGGTGTGGAATAATAAAGATGGGTGGACCTCTGTAGATCTGAACCACCACCTTCTGGACGCCTGCATAATATTAAGATCTTGAAAGAAGAATTATTTATCAAAGATTCGCTCGTAGAACATCCGCGTGGGGTAGTGTTGATTACCCATGGAATCGGATCGCATAGCGGGCGCAATGAGGAGTGGATTCAAACGCTCAACCGGAGCGGGTATTCTGTTTTTTCGTATGATCTTCCGGGACATGGACGAAGTAGGAAAAAGAAGTGGCTGTTCAATGATTTTGGCGTGTTGACAGAGGCCCTGGATTCTGTTTGCAAAATGGCTATGAAATATGGTGGCGACCGGGAAATTCCTTTGTTTCTATTTGGCCACAGTATGGGTGGACTCATCACCATCGATTATGTCATCCGTGAACAACCTGCTGTGGATGGAGTCGTTCTTTCAGCTCCTGCACTGGATCCCGGCGAAATGGTTAGACCCTGGATAATTACCCTGGCCGGAAGTTTGCGTAAGATTGTTCCAGGCCTGCCGATTCTGAAGATTCCTCCTTCACAACTCTCCAGGGATCCTTCAGTGGTGCAGGGGTATGAAAACGATCCCTTGGTTTTTCAAGGGAAAATTAAAGTGGTGACCGGATATGAGATGCTTTCCAGAATGCAGTTTGTGATGAAAAATGCCCCCGATTTTCAGTTGCCGGTTCTGATTCTTCAAGGGGGTGCGGATACCATCGTCCGGCCGGAAGTATCGCTCGCATTTTTCAATAACCTATCTGCAGGTGATAAAACGCTGAGATCGTATCCTGATATGTATCACGAATTGTTGAAAGACATCGGGAAAGAGGAAGTCATGGAAGACATTCTGGAATGGATCGATGCCCGAATATCGGATTGAAAATTCAGAAGTGGTTAAATATTTTTGATGTGGCGGAGATTCAGCGTTGTGCCGGATTCTGGATGAGATTTGTGTTTCACTCACTAATTTAGTGCCGCTTCTGACGGATTTTTTTCTCCCTACCTTCATCATCTAAAGCCTTAAAGCATCTTCCCGGAAATTCAAAAATTATTTCCATGAAGTAAGGGTGTGGGGTGAGCCCTGAAAGGACGATGATGCATCAGCGGTGGGCTTCAGCACATCGGAAGGTGCCAGGTACTGAGTCCTGAAAGGACGATGGTAATAAAATCTCATCATAAACATCACGAACTTAATGCCCGGTGCACAAGCTCAGGACTCCATTTCTGGTACGACAGTTTCTCAAAAAGATTTTTACGGATGTGTTCATGGTATACGGTATTGGGAAGACTATAACCTCCCATAAGCTTAATGTGTGGGGTTTCTTGCTGACAGTCAATAAATTTATATCCCAGGGTATTCAGAATCTTGTCGAGCACGATGATAGCAAATTTTGAGGAATCCGAAACGAAAGAAAACATCGATTCACCGCTGAAGATTCTTCCCAGTCCGAGACCATATAAACCGCCAACTATGTCGTTCCCTTTCCATACTTCGACCGAATGAGCCAACCCCATTTCGTGCAATTCGATAAATGCATTTTTTAGTTCGGGCGTAATCCAGGTTCCGGCCTGACCGGATCGGGGGATTTGTTGGCACTGGTCGATGATGTATTCAAAATGTTCGTCCACTGAGATCGTAAATAGTTTATTGTTGAGGTAACGCCTCATGGATTTGGGAACATGCACTCTACCAACGTCGATGACAAATCGTTGTCGGGGTGCATACCATTGTATGGGTTGACCTTCCGAATACCATGGAAAAATTCCAAACCGATAGGCCAGGATCAGGCGTTGGACGTTAAGATCGCCGCCCAAAGCCAACAATCCCCGAAAATCAGCCGCCAGGGGATGAGGGAAAACCAGCCTTATGGGAAATGTTCGGTTTTTAGACTTCATTCAATTACGGCGGACAATCCTTGTTCGACAAGGGCATCCTTATAAGGTTTTAAAACTTTGAAGGGCGCAGTTTTTACGGTGGCTTTGCCATTGAAGTGAATCATTAGGGACAATTGTTCTGCCTGATGTGAGGAGTGCTTCAGGATTTTGATAAAACACTCGATCACATGATTAAATGTATTGTAATCGTCATTGTAAACGACGAGTTCAGAGGGTGAATCGTTATCGATATCTTCCTCGACCAATACCACCTCTTCTTCCTCGGTAGACGTGGAATGATTTGTCCAGTGCGAATATGGGTGATCTATCCATCTCATGCCTGACATTGCTTTAAACTGATTCACGAATACGAGGTACGAAAGTACAAAATTTCTTTCAATTTTGAAAGACCTTATGCCATATAAAACAGTCTGCAAACGATGTTTGGAGCGGAAATGAGCCTATGTTGGTTTGAGTTCTGTCGGTATGTAGGGACGAATTGAAATGTCACACTGGCGACAATCTCATCAAACCAGAATGGCCATTAATTCATCGAAGGTTTTTTTTATTATTATCCATACCACTCAATAGGAAGTTTTTAATTTCGATGGATTAAATTTGGCCATGAATCCACAACAAAAGGCATTTGCCGGTTTACACCTTGCGATCATATTTTTCAGTTTTACGGCCATCCTCGGAGATCTGATCACCCTCGAAGCGATCCCCCTGGTATGGTGGCGGTTGGTCCTGGCGATCGCTTTTTTTCTTCCGGTATTGCTGTACCGAAAATTGTTTCAATGGGAACAGTTTATAGCGGTGAGGCGCCCCTTAATCCTGGTTAGCATATTTCTGGCCCTACACTGGGTCACCTTTTTTAGTTCGATCAAACTTTCAAATGCGTCCATAGGCGTGCTCTGTCTGGCCACTACATCCGCATTGACGGCGATTATAGAACCTGTGGTGACCCGACGCCCCTTCCGATGGGTAGAGTTTATTATCGGTTTATTGATTTTACCCGGGATGTTTATGGTGGTTTCATCGGTCGATCCATCGATGTATATGGGAATTGCCTCGGGAATCGTATCAGCTTTGTTTGCCGCGTTGTTTACGACGTACAATAAATCAATCGTCGGCAAAGGAAGCACGTTGTTTTTTACGGCGCTGGAGTTATTCTTTGCACTCCTTTTACTCAGTATCATTGTCCTACTGGTCATGATCTTGGATCCCTCATTTCAGATTTGGCCCGTACCAGTGCAGGATTGGAAGTATCTTCTGGTTTTGGCGGTCCTTTGTACCACGATAGCATACACGCTCGCCTTTGATGCTTTGAAACACATGACTGCCTTTACGGCCAATTTATCCGTAAATCTGGAACCGATATACGGTATG
Source organism: uncultured Bacteroidota bacterium (assembly GCA_937952445.1). GTDB lineage: Bacteria > Bacteroidota > Bacteroidia > Chitinophagales > Saprospiraceae > Membranihabitans. The sequence continues at coordinate 9,846 of CALGAA010000056.1, forward strand.
GCGCTGGCGGCCTGGATTTTGAATGAAAACGAAGAATTGAGTCCGCGGTTCTACCTCGGTGCAGCGATGATTTTGCTGATCGTTTTTATTTTCCCTATTTTTGAAAAAAGGTTGTTCAAACGTAAACCGACCAAACCCAATGCGGCCACTTTTCAGTAGACTCCCAGGCTGTGACGGGTAAAAGGGCAGACGGAATGGCTGAAATTGAACGGTTTTTTGAGCACCATTTAAAACAGAAAAAATGCTGGAGTATTTTTCCAAGGAAGTTATTCAATATTGTGAGGACCACACGGTTCGATCCGATGAAGTATTGGATCGTATCGAAGCCTCAACCCGACAACATTCCAATGCCAGTGGGATGCTCTCCGGACCGTACCAGGGGGTGCTTCTGCGAATGCTTAGTCAGATGCTGCAACCCTCCCGAATTCTGGAGATTGGCACGTTCACGGGGTATTCAGCTGTATGTATGGCGGAAGGATTGGCCTCCGGGGGAAAGTTGATCACGCTGGAAAAGGATATTTCGCTTCAGCCCCTCATCGAGATGCATTTATCATGGTCTCCACTGGGGGAAAAAATTGAGGTGCATTTTGGGGACGCCCGTGAATTGTTGAAAGATATGGATGAGGTGTTCGAACTCGTATTCATCGACGCTGCTAAAAAACAGTACGGGGATTATTATGAACTGGTGATCGATAGGCTAAAACCGGGGGGAATCATGATGATCGACAATGTATTGTGGCGCGGGAAGGTGGTGGATGAAAATCCAGACGGAAAAACAAGGTCCATCCAGGAATTCAACCGCAAAGTACACGATGATGAACGCGTCCAACCTTTTCTTATGCCAATTCGGGACGGCCTTTATTTGGTTCGTAAAAAATAAAGGAATTCGACTCCCACGTCGTAGAAGAAATGAGTGCCGTGTTTTTGGAAGTTGTGAGAAGCAGTATCATGTTAGGATGTGCACATTGGGAGGTGGAAAGAGCTGAGAGTTTAGAAGAAATGAGTGTGGAGTTTTTTGCAGGTATAGGAAGGGGGACATTTTGGGATGGGCTGATTGGAATTGTGGTAAGAGCTTAGAGCATAGAAGAAATGAGTGTGGACCCTGTAATCCGGGCCCTGCGGTTATTTTTATACCGGCGTATGTGAGAGTCCTGAAAGGACGATGGCATTCCAGCGATGGTTTTCAACCCATCGACAGGGTATCCCTACAGGTTCTGAGTCCTGAAGGGACGATGGAGTAAAGAATAAACGTGTGCGGTTTTATTGGGATAAGAGAAAACTCGGGAACAGAATCGACAGAAATCTACAGGCAACGGGTTTTTTGATTGTCGCACGCTTACCTCTTCCGACCGGATATTTACCACATATTCTCCACTTCCTGGATGGATTTCATATCCAGGTTACCCGTCCACTTTTGTAGTTTTTGACGCGCTTTGATTTTGATGTCATCGTTGATATAAGCGCTGATGGTCACCAGGGCAAACGATAGTACCCCAATATCATCGGTATATCCAATAAAAGGTGTGACATCCACGATGGTGTCAATTGGCGTGAGCAGATATCCCAACGCACCTAGAATAATGTTTTTTGCCCAACGTGGTGTATTGGGGTTGTTATAAGCATAGTATTGTAAAAGGGCAATATATGCCAACTTAAAGCCTATGACCTTCAATTTTTGCTGGACGTATGTTAAAATCTTGCGTTTCCGCATAAATTTTGATTTGAATTCAGATATGGGAACAGCTTAGAAAAGGTTTTGGTTTCAATTTCAATTAAAAAGTCAGGCTCCAACCGTCATTTACATTGTTATCCATATTTCGGAACATCCGCCTGAGTAGCATAATCTATGGAATGTCGCAAGGGCGCAAACGTATAATTCTGTTCGGTAAAATAATCCAGTACTTTGGGCAATGCATGAAGGACACGATCCGCCGCTTTGATGCTGTCGTGAAAAACGACGATGGAGCCAGCACCCGCATTTCTACGGACGTTTTCAAAACATTGTGCACCAGTCAGGGTTTTATCAAAGTCCCCGCTAAGCACAGTCCACATGACTATGCGATACTGATGCTGCAAATAGTTGACCTGAGAGGGTTTAATGCGGCCATAAGGTGGGCGAAATAGGGTAGTCCCCGTCAGACTGGCAGCGCGTTTCACATTTTTAAAGTAATCTTCGTTGTCCGTGGCCCACCCATTCAGGTGGTTGTAAGTATGACTTCCTATCCCATGGCGTCGATCTTGCAAAGTCCTGAACGTTTCCGGATATTTGTCTATGTTTTCCCCTACGCAAAAGAACGTCCCTTTAGCGTGGTATCGATCCAAAAGGTTCAGAATCTCTAGAGTTATATCCGGATGTGGTCCGTCGTCAAACGTCAGATAAATCGTTGGATTTGGCTGGGGTGAATCCCAGAGGAGCTGTGGAAAAAACTCTTTTAAGAATCCGGGTGTCTTGATCAAATACATTTTGATGGCATTAGGGATGGGAAAATAATTTTAATACATTTGTGGTGGATATGTTCACAGCCTAAAGATAGGGATTCAAACTCTCGTATTAAATTTAAACATAATATTTAACACAATAAAAGATAGGGTATATGGCGACTGATCAGAGAGTGCGCGTGCGTTTTGCACCCAGTCCGACTGGGGCCCTGCACATTGGGGGGGTGCGTACAGCGTTGTACAATTTTCTATTCGCCCGTAAGATGGGGGGAGATTTTATCCTACGAATCGAAGATACGGATCAAACCCGCAAAATCGAAGGTGCTGAACAGTACATTCGGGAGAGCCTGGAATGGTTGGGATTATCACTCGATGAAGGCCCTGAACAAGGGGGACCCTATGGCCCTTACCGCCAATCCGAACGCAAAGATCTATATGGTAAATTTGCACAACTTTTATTGGATGAAGGGTATGCCTATATCGCCTTTGATACGGAAGAGGACCTGGCTCAGATCCGGCAGGAATATGAATCAAGAAAGCAGACTTTCAAATACGATGCCACGGTCCGTCATCGGCTCCAGAATAGTCTGAACCTCTCTGCTCAAGAAGTGCAGAATAGAATCGATGCCGGCATTCCCTTCGTGATTCGAATGCTGGTTCCTGAAGATGAAGAAGTGGGATTTGAAGACGTCGTCCGGGAGCGCGTCACCTTCGATACCAATGAACTCGACGACAAAGTCATTCTCAAAGCGGACGGTATGCCAACTTATCACCTGGCCAATGTGGTAGATGATTACCACATGAAAATCAGCCATGTTATCCGGGGGGAGGAGTGGATCTCGAGTACTGCTCATCACGTGTTGTTGTATCAAATGCTTGGATGGGAAGACCACATTCCGCAATTTGTGCATTTACCCCTGATCCTAAAGCCAGGCGGGGGAGGGAAATTGAGCAAACGAGACGGGGTGAAAATGAATATCCCTGTTTATCCCCTGCAATGGACGGATCCCGAAACCCAAACCACATTGGAGGGCTTTAGAGAAGCGGGGTATTTGCCTGGTGCGACGATCAATTTTTTGGCTCTGTTGGGTTGGTCTCCGGGTGATGATCGGGAGATTTTCAATATGGAAGAATTGATCGACGCGTTTCAACTGTCGCAAATCATCAAAAGCGGGGCGCGGTTTGATATCGATAAGGCGCAATGGTTCAACCAACAATACCTGATTCACTCGGATACAAATGAATTAATCGCTTATATTCAAGAATATTTTCCGGAACTCTATGGGCTGGGAGACCGTTCATATATGGAGAAAATCATTCCCCTGTACACTGAACGGGTCCACTTGATTCCAGAAATTGCGGACCAATCTTCGTATTTTTTCAACGAATGGCCGGATTATGACGTGAATCAAGTCAAGAAAAGGTATAAACCAGAGAACGAGGATCTGTACAGAGGATTGTTTGAAAAATTGAGTGGTGTGGTCCCATTCCATCAGACTGCCCTAAAGGCAGCCGTGGAGGAATTTATTCAGGATAACCAAACCAAATACGGAGTAGTTTTACCCATATTGCGGCTTGCTATCGCCGGGGTACTTCATGGTCCGGACTTGTTTGTGATGATGGAAGTGATGGGCCAGTCCCTGGTTCATAAACGATTGGAGCGAGCACTGGAACTTTTTCCAACATATATATGATTAAATTATGGCAGATAAAAACGACCCAAAAAAATCCGAAAAACCCAAAATTCACGATGATCTGAAAGGATTCAACATTCACATCGATGAATTTGGACAAGTGAGGTCGACCCTCGGGCAGGAAGAATTAAATGCCTTCCTCAACGAAAAAGTGAAGGATAAAAAGTTTTCCGCAAAAGTCCGAAAACAATTGGAGAACCTTTACGGTAGTGAAAGGACAGAAGAAGAGTGAATGCGCCGAATTGTAGGTAAAAATTGACTTGTAAAGAGGATATATACGCTATTTTATGCCATTTGTTATGATCTTTGGCCGAAACGGAAAAATCATTTCTGAATTTTCGTGTTATATGACATAAATGTAATATTTTAGCGTCGAGTATAACCTAACAAATTTTTTGATTTTAAAAAAAACATGACCGTGAAAACCAACTTACTATTATCCCTAATCCTGGCGGTTGCGATGTCGATGACATCTTGTGTGAGCAAGAAAAAATACACCGCCCTTCAGGAGCAATTGGAACAAGAGAAACGGGATTGTGAGCAGGAAATTGCTTCAATCCTGGCCCAAAAGGAGGACGTGGACCGACGATTGGTGGATCTTAACTCTCAATTAACACAATCTCGAGCTGCTGCTACAAGCAATCAGGATCGTGTCAAAGAATTGCAAGCAGAAATCGATTATTTGAAGAAGACCAACACAAGCCTGCTGGGCCGATTGGAGGAACTTTCCGTATTGAGTCGAACCGGTGCCGAAAGCATCCGTCAATCTCTCGATGCACTGGATCGCCAGGGTAGGTATATTCAGGATTTGAATACCACCATGCGACGAAAGGATTCCTTGAATTTGGTGCTGGTTCAGAAATTGAAAAGATCGCTTTCTGATGTGAACGATGAAGATGTCAACGTTGAGGTTAAGAAAGGCGTGGTTTATATATCCCTATCAGACAAATTGTTGTTCCGAAGCGGAAGTACGGCGATTACCTCAGAAGCCAACTCCGTATTGGGTAAAATTGCAAAGATCGTAAACGATCATTCAGAGTTTGATATTCTGGTAGAAGGACATACTGATACCGTACCGATTGCAACAGAATGTATTAAGGACAACTGGGATTTGAGTGTCCTGCGTGCTACGTCGATCGTGCGTGAACTGCAGACGAAGCATGGCATCATGCCTGAACGGATGACTGCAGGTGGACGTGGTGAATACATCGAAAAAGCGACCAACGATACCGCAGATGGACGGGCCCTGAACCGACGTACGGAGATTATTGTATTGCCTAAACTGGATCAGTACTTCAGTTTGATGGCACCCTAAAGGGATAAACTTATTCGAATGATATATGGAGCGGATCGACTTTATGGTTGATCCGCTTTTTTTTATCGCAATATCAATAGTTCACCCCTTCGATAGAACCATTCCCCATTCACCATCCAGGAAATTTCGTACACAAACACCCCTACATCTGTCGAATTTTGAATGGATTGACCATCCCATTCAATTGAATCACCAGGAATATCAGCCGTGGATTTGCTGTGAACCAGATTCCCCCATCGATCGTATATTTTGAATTCGATATGAGAACTTTTATCCGGTAGTCTGATTCGCCACACATCGTTTATGCCGTCATGATTTGGGGAGAATGCATTGGGAAATGTTGAGCTGGAATTACGACATGGATTGTTTACGTTGAAGACCGTAATACATCCTTCAGGATGTTGGATTTGGATAGGGATGCTGTCTCCCGGATTTTGAAGCCGTATTTCCATTGAATCCACTCCAGCACGAGGGATCATTTGATATGTACGATGGTTTACTGATAGATTCAGCGGAAATTGATTTGTGGTAATATCAAATCGGATCAGGGCTTTTACACCTCCTGATAGCTCATCTTCTTCACATTTTCGTATTTGAAAGTCATTGATTTTGATGACGCAATTATCAGTTGGGAATTTCATACAATTTACCGGCCGATGTAAGGGGATTAGCTTTTGACAATCAGGATGATATTCCGGTTTTACGGTGAGCATTTTTCCGATATCCTCCTCGTGAAATGGGCCAATGGGTAGGTCGTTTTGTGCGGGAATAATATCGAGGATTTCATTCCTATATTCTATCCGATACAAATGGTGAACGGAGAGATCCCGCGACTCGAGAAAATAATAGAACAGGAATTGGCCATCCGGGGTTTTGCTACACGAATCTCTGAGACGAACATCCCAATCACAGGGTTTAGAGCATGTCACCGGAGGGGTGATCGTCACCATGGAATTACAAGTACTGTCCAGCGCATCGGTGATTTTGAGATGTAGACTACCGGAAGCGATGGGGATGGGTTTGGAATGCATGGTTTTATTGTAAATTCCATTTCGGGACTCATTACTACTCCATCCCGTAGATGTATTCACTCCGGTGACCAGTAGGTCAAAAGTAAACATATCGTCAGTAGTATCTCTCGGAGTTCCATTGTCGTGGCACTTAATATCCTGAACCGATGCTTCCAACCTGCATTCATTCGAGCATGCCGGAGGTGGGTTGACGTAGAGGGTGGTTTGGCAGTCGGGATTCTCTATATCCCTGATCATAATCTGTTTTGTTCCATCAGATACGGGAAGTGGGCCAAAGGAGACAAGCGTATCGTATCCTCCTGTCATACCTTTGTCTGAAATCCAGCTACCCGCGGTGTTCTTACCTGTAATTTCCACATCGAAGGTAAACTTGTCATCGATGGAATCTGTAGGTGTGCCATTGTTCTGGCATTGGATATTGGAAATGATAGCCGAAATGCCGCAGATATTGGAGCACGTTGATGGCGGTTTGATGGAAACAGTGGTCAGGCAATTTGCGTCATTTTCGTCCATCAAAGTCCAACTTTTTTCGCCTTCTGCAATGGGGTATGGACCGAATGTGGCAGTGGTGCCGTATCCTCCGGCCAGACCTCCATCATCAGATACCCAACCGCCGGAAGTGTTGGCACCCCTGACGGTCAGATCAAAGGTGTAGGTGTCGTCGGTGGGATCGGTGGGACTGCCATTGTCCTGGCATTGAATATTCGAGACGGTGGCGG
>CALGAA010000057.1 GCA_937952445.1 uncultured Bacteroidota bacterium
TGTTATCCACTCTTAAAAAAAGCTCTACCGTCAGGATACAACAATTAAGGAAAACCTTACTAAAACCGGGATTCCAGCCGCTGCCAACCAACTTCCCGGGAGATTAGTAATTGCCTTCCCATGGTCATTACAAAAAATTTTGTCATGTTTTTTGGTCGATTGATAAATAGTTCTTAATATTGCATATGTAATACAAATATATTGAAGTATAGTATTAATATGAAATAAGGTATGAAAACGCAAAAATTCATGGATGTCCCAAGTCGAATTTGTCTGGTTGGTATCTTTCTCCTTTTTACCGGTGCTTTGTTTGCCCAGCAGCAGATAGAGGGTCAGGTAGTGGACGAAGAAGGTATGGGACTCATCGGTGCCAATGTCCTCATAAAAGGGACAAGTACAGGAACTCAAACCGATTTTGAGGGCAATTTCACCATCCAGGCTCAGTCCGGGGATGTGTTGGTGGTGAGTTATATCGGTTATCAAACCCGGGAAGTGGAAGTGGGTGCCGAGTCGGCCATAACCATTACGCTACAGCAAAATCCATCCGTATTGGATGAATTGGTCGTTACGGGTTATAGCAAGCAGGCGCGGACCACCATGACGACGTCAATTTCCAAACTCGATAGCCGGATCCTGGAAACCTCCACCCGGTCCAACGCAGCTACAGCGTTGCAGGGCACTATTGCCGGTCTGCAAGTGACCAATACCACCGGTCAGCCCGGCTCGACGCCCCGGATCGTATTGCGGGGAGGCACCTCATTTAGCGGTACTGGATCACCGTTGATTTTGATCGATGGAATTCCCGGAAGTTTTTATGCCTTAAATCCTGATGACATAGAATCTATCGAAGTGCTCAAAGATGCCGCAGCTACAGCTATTTACGGGGCAAGGTCGGCAAATGGGGTGATCCTGATTACCACGAAAAGCGGAACAGCAGGTTCGTCCAATATTAATGTGAAACAAAAATTTAGTAAAAATTACCGGCGTCCCATTCCGCAATACCTGGACGCAGCGGATTTTATCCGGTATAGTCGCCAGGCGGTGGCATGGTACCGGGAAGCCACCGGCAGACCCAACGATTTTGCGAACTTTCTCGATGGCCCACTGGCGTTTGGAACCGGTGGCAACGCTACGAATTCCCCTTTTACCACACAATACCTATCTGACGATAACCGACACCTTCTGGACTTTGACGGATGGCAAACGGTCACAGACCCCCTGGATCCTTCCAGAGAAATTTTATTTTACGACAATCCCGATGTGAAAGACTGGATATATCAGAATAGCACCTCCAGCGATACATACCTTTCGTTTGATGGTGGTAACGAACGAGGCACGTACTACCTGGGTCTGGGATATCTCGATAATGATGGGTTGATATTGGGTTCCGGCTTCAAACGATATAGTGGAAAGTTCAGCGGTTCGTATAAGATCCACGAGGATGTCCAGGCGTATTCCAATATTTTATATTCCCATTCCAATTTGGATCTTTCCCCGCTCGGTGATGACAATACCGTATTCCGTCGGTTCGCCGGCCAGCCTACCACTGCCAGAACGTACAATAACAACCCCGATGGAACCTGGTCCAATCAATACAACCCCGGAACCAATTTTGGTTTTGGAAACCCCTTATACTACCAGGATAAATTCATCCGGGATAATCTGGAGCAGCGTCTTTCAGCCTCGCTCGGTGTCAACTGGCGGATATGGAATACGCTCACACTCGATTTGCGGGCCAATCATTTTACCATAAACAATCACAACGAAGCATTTAATAAGGCGTATCTCAACGCAGGGACCCTGATTACCTCCCGGAATGCGTCGGCGAGTCTGGAGAGGACTACCCGCAACCAGTTTACCGGAATGCTGAATTATTCCCGGGCCATCGCCAGCCACACTTTTGATTTACTTTTGGGATCCGAGTACTATAAAGATAATTACTATCAATTCAGAGCGGCTACGAAAGATTCCCCGACCGATCTGATTCATACCCTCAATGCGGGTAGCGAGGCCAATGGCGTGCCCTATAGTTTTGAAACCGAAAATGCCATTGTATCAGCATTTGGCCGGCTCAACTACGATTATCAGGGTCGGTACCTGGTGGGGCTGACTTTCCGACGGGACGGAAGCTCGAAGCTGGGGAATAATAAATACGGATTTTTCCCCGGAATCTCGCTGGGGTGGAATGTTCACGAAGAGGCCTTTTTTGATGGTTCCGGTGTGGGTTCAATCTTTAATACGATCAAACCCCGCGTAAGTTATGGCGTGAATGGTAACCTCGAATCCATCGGTGGAAATTATTCGGTGTTTGGATCGTACGGATCCCAGGGCATTTATGATGGCTCTACGGGCTACGGGAATACGGGTTTACCGACACTGGATCTGCGCTGGGAGCGTTCGACTACGCTCAACTTTGGGTTGGATTTTTCCATGTTGAATAATCGATTATCCATTATCTCTGATTATTACGTCCGGGATGTCCAGGACAAAATTGCAGGGTTGACACTGCCCTACTGGACTGGATTCAGTTCGATCACAACCAACAACGGAACTCTGCGAAACAAAGGGATCGAATTGCAACTCAATATCGAGCCCATCCGGAGCAACGATTTATCGTGGCACATTACCGGGACTTTTACGCATTTCAAAAACTATGTGGTCAAGTTGCCCGAAAATGATAACGAACGAAACCGTCAGGGAGGATACCAGATTTATAATGATAATGGAGAACTTGAGTGGGTTGGTGGATTGCAGGAAGGGCAGCGGGTGGGCAATGATGTCATCGTAGCTTACATTCAGGATTATATCTACAGAGATGAGGCTGAAGTGGCAGTGCACGAAGGCCGGGTCGACGTTCTGCTCCCCGATCACACCAAAAGATATCCGGGGGACGTGGCCTGGGTCGACATCAATGGGGATAATATTATCAACAGTTATGACAGACGGATTATAGGTCGATCCACGCCCGATGTGTATGGCGGGCTGGCTTCCAATCTGATGTACAAAAAATTTGGCCTGTATATCAAAACCGATTTTGCTCTGGGCCACCATATATACAACCACATTCGGGGCAAAGGAATCGCCCAAACGCAGGGTAACCTCAATCCCGATGCTATGGTGCTGGACTCGTGGACGCCCGAGAACCGGGATACCGATGTGCCCCGGTACGTGTTTGTCGACGCCCAACGGAATATATTCAGGGGAAGCGAGGCCAGTGTCAACAGCCGATTTTGGGAAAAAGGAAATTATCTCGCACTGCGGGAAGTTACGCTGAGTTATGATTTATCCGGTATCTTCCTTCAGGAACAGGTCAAACAGCTCAATCTATACCTTACCGGATCCAATATCCATTATTTTAAAAGCTACAGTGGGAACACACCGGAGGAAGGTGGATACCAGGCCGGAGAATTCCCTGTGCCCCGCAGCCTGACTTTTGGAGTTAATATCACTTTTTAATCGAATATGAAAATGAAAGCGATGAAAAATATACGTATTCTGGCGGTTTTTATGTCCTTCCTCGCCTTGACGGGGTGTGATGATTTGATCGATCTCAAATCCCCCAGTGAACTGACCTATCAAGGTTTTTGGGATACGGAAAGTGGGGCCCGTGCAGCACATACGGGCTTGTATGGCACTTTCC
>CALGAA010000058.1 GCA_937952445.1 uncultured Bacteroidota bacterium
GTTCGAAGTTCATGCGGTGCCGTCCCTTCAAATCAGGGCTAAGTCCAGCCACGCGCTGCCAATTGACGTAATTGGAACACGGGTCGTAATCCAACAACACCCGTTCGAAGTAACCGGCTCCCATCAACCAGTGCACCTCCATTTTATCCAATAGAAAATACGACACCGCCTTCCGTTGTTTATGGGTCAAATACCCCGTTACCGATAAACATTTCATGCAGGCATCGACATAATCATGTCCTGTTTCTCCGGTAATCCATTCCTTGAGGGCCATCCAATCCCAGTGCGCACTTTCCATTGGTTCATTTCGAAATCCACCCTCCGCAAATAGTGAATAGGGTTCCTTTTTCCCAGTGAGACGGTAAAAATCGCGCAGGATCAGATTGCGCGTAAGCGTCCGTTTGGTGTTGGCGTGGATGTCATCAGAAGCTTCGATAGCATGGTACACTTCTTTGGGAGAAAGGCTCCCAATCGATAACCACGGCGACAGTCCGAGTTGTGATTTTTTGTTTTTGGCGACCTGTTTTACACTGGCAGCCAGTGCTTTCTTCCCTGTGGTTTCACCACCAGTGAATTCTGGATTCACAAAGGAATCTGAAAATCCAAATTCGGAGAGTGCCGGTATTTCCCCCGGATCGATATCGATGTGTGGAAAAGGGAGATTGTCATAATCCAGGGGCAAAGGCTCCCGAATGTCAATAAAATGCTCTGTTTCCTTTAAAAAGGAAGCGAAATTATCAGGTGTACGGGGCACAGGGAAAGGCAGATCTGAAGTGTAATACAGCATTTTACCCCGAAAAAAATGCATTTCCAGTCCCAGGGTCCACAATCGTTGCTCGAGTTTGTCCTGAACAGAAATTTCGTGCGGCATCCGTTCCCGGTTGCAGTACACTCCCGAGATATTATATTCTTTCGCCAGGTCGTACAGAACCTTTTCCGGTTCACCCATCCGAACAATCAGGTCCGAACCCAATTCCTGTAGATTATTCCTCAAATCTCGGAGAGACTCTAATAAAAAGCCAATGCGGGTCTGGAACATCCCCGGCAATCCCATGTCTTCGTTCCCATAGATCAACCGTGGATCAAACACGTACACCGGCAGGATAGTTTCCGTTGCCGCCAAAGCTTTTTCAAGTGCTTCATTGTCATGTAGGCGTAAGTCGTTCCTAAACCACACTAACCCAATGTCCTTTCTCATCGTATTATTTATAATAGGTCTAAATTACAAACAATTTTCATTAAAACCATTCCGGAACCTGTATATTTACTTTCAAATCGGAGGATAAGATGACAAAACAGGTAACCATTATTTTTGCATTGTTCTTTTTGTTTGCTTCCGCTTGTCAAAACGACCCCAAATCCGCTGCGGAGCAGGAGTACGAAACATATTATGACAGCGTTATGCTCATTCACGATCGTACCATGCCCATGATGGGGCATCTCGAGAATTTGAGAAATCAACTTCAGGAAGAACGCCGGAATGTCATCAACACCGATTCCAATCGATACCGGAAAGTAGTCAACCTACTCGGAGAACTCAACAAAGCAGAGGATGCGATGTTTACGTGGATGAACGAATTCGATCCGGATGCAGTCAATCCCGAACAAAAAGTGGCGTACATCCAGAGCGAACTTCGCAAGGTGAAGCATATGGAAGGCTTGATGGTAGGCGGGATCGGGATGGCAGAATCGTATCTGGAAGAGTATGTCCCACAACAGGAGTAAGTCCTGGTTTGAAAAAAGTGATCGGGAAATTCGTTCGATTTTACCAAGCTTAAATTTATTGGAATATGAGGTATTTGCTCGGATCTGTTGTGGTCTTTATTTTGTTGTGGTCCTGCCAGACTCAATCAGAAACAAAATTGCCCATCCTCGGTATTCCGGATATTACGGAAAATGGGGATACCCTGCATCATACGATACCGGAATTCAATTTTATCGATCAGAACGGTGAGCCGGTTACCAAGGAAACCGTGGAAGGGAAAGTGTATATCGCAGATTTCTTTTTTACGTCCTGTCCCTCCATTTGTCCGATTATGACTCGTGAAATGAAGCGTATTTACCAGCAATTTGAGGAGGAAGACCAGCTGATGTTTATCAGCCATTCCATCGACACCAGACACGACAGTGTTCCTGTACTCAAGGCTTACGCGGACCGGTTGAACATCGATCACGACAAATGGAAATTTGTCACCGGCGACAAATCCGAAATATATTCAATAGCCAATGATTACTTCAACGTGGCATTTGAGGACGAAGACGCGCCAGGTGGATACGATCATTCAGGACGGTTTATACTTATCGATCTGAACGGCCACATCCGGGCGTTTTGTGATGGTACCGATCCGGAATCAGTCGACGTCTTTATGAAGGATATCCGGAAATTACTCCGGGAGGTGAATCAAAATTCAACGGGCTAAGGCATGGTACGATTTCACGCCATGCGTCTGCGTAAGTTTAATTTCCTGATGGTCATCGTGGGGTTTATTTTTGCCGCCGAGGGATGTCACCAACCCTTTGCACAAGGTCAGGCTTTGTACGATGCCAATTGCAGCCGTTGTCATGGAATGGATGGGCAGGGATTTGAAAATTTGTACCCCGGGATTTTGGAATCGCCTTATCTGATGACCGCCGGTTCGGGACTGGCTTGTGTGATTGTGCATGGCAGTGATTACCTTGATGAAAAAAGAGGGGGACCCGGCGATGAAATTCCTATGCCCGAAAACAAACATTTGACACCGGTTGAGGTGCTCAATATCATCAATTACCTTTCGTGGGAATTTGGAAGTCGGGAAACAACAACGATCGACCAGGTCATGCGGGCCATGGAAGGGTGTAAGGAGTAATTTCCACACCCCATTTCAAATATTAATTGTCTGTGATTAATCGTGAATTTGCTGCAAGTTGTTTATTTTAGCCGTATTTAAGAATAGTCACGACCACTATATGAGAATCACACATATCTGTTTGTTTTTGTTTCTCTCTGCAACGTTTGCCTGGACCCAGGATGTCAGTTGGTCCTCCAACCGGCCACAAAATACCCTGATCGAAGGATGCGGTCCCGGTGAATTTATTCTGACCAATGAAGGCAACAGCTCCATCGAACTGACCATTGAACTCAATGGAAATTATGATGAAGCCGATATTGAGACGGACGTATTGTCCTCTGTAAATATTCAGGCCGGTAATTCATATACCTTTACGATCGAGGCCATTGCCGATGATGAAGCCGAGACAGATGAAAATGTGGTGATCACCGTCAGGGCCGGGGATCAGGTTTTGAGGGAAGTGGAATTATCCCTCCAGGATGAACTCGTATTGGAGACCCCCACGGATGAAGATTTTTCGGAATGCCCGGACGGCGGCGTTTTATTGACGGCTACGAGTAACGCCAACATCACCTGGATGCCGGGGAACATTGTCAGTGATTCTTTCCGATTGTTCTTTCAGGAAGAAACCGACGTCATTTTGTCCGCCAGCCAGGGAAGTTGTATGGAAACCATTGAGTTTACGGTTTCACCGGAGGTAAGTGTCCAGATCGATTATCCTGACGATACTTTATTTTTGTGCCTGGGAGAAGAACCGACACGCGTGACGGCTACCCTAACCAATACGGACGATGTGAATTGGGAATCCCGCGGATTTCAGTTTGGACAGGGACCCAATAATTCGATTGAAATTGACCCCGAAACTTCCGGCTGGTTATATGCGACTGTTTCATCAGGCACTTGTACGGTGACCGATACCCTGTATGTTCAGGTGGATAGCCTGCCTGAAATTATGTTTGACACCATTCCCAACAAAGATCCATATTGTCCCGGTGAAATTGTGACGATTTACGGTATGCAGCTTCAACAGGATCTGTATCCGGCAGCGACCTATGAATGGGGTCAGGAGGCCGGTATAATATCGGATTTGAAAAAAGCGAATTTGACGCTGACCACCACCGATACGATCGCATTTATCCGGACGACCACCAACAACGCGTGTGTAAGTACGGACACGGTGGTACTCAATGTCGATAATCCACCGGTGGAGCTTAACCTGACCGATACCGTGATTTGTCCGAATCAAACCGTTGAATTGGAACTCCTCAATCCTGAATTATTTGAATCGTACGAATGGGCGCCCGAAGATAAGGTCAGTTGTACCGAATGTGTGCGGACCAGAGTTACTGTCGCTGAACCTACGACCATCATGTTGAACCTGGAGACGGAGCACTGTCCTACCAGTGCCAGCGTCAACATCAATATTGAGGCTCCACAGCAGATCGAAATTGTGGGGGAGGGGCCGGTGTGTCCGGGCGAGGAAGTTCAATTAACTGCTCTCGACGTTGACCAATACGAGTCCTTTTCCTGGGATGGCGGACTGAGTTTTTCGTGTGACGACTGCCCCAATCCGACGGTGAGTTCGGGAGAAGTCAACGTTGCATCCCTGGTAGCGGTCGACGAGGATGGATGTCTGGGAGTGGGTAATGTATACGAGGTCTTCCAGACTCCCGAAGTGTCGATCGGAATCAATCCCAACGTAGTGGCGCAGGGCGAAACGGTGACCGCTTCGCTGCTGACCAATCAAACCGAGAATTTCATGGATATCGTGTGGGAGGTGAATGGGGAAATCTCAAGCGAAACCGGCATGATGGCGAATCTGGTAATGGATTCAGAAAACAATTCCATCGTTGTTACCGCTCTTACTGCGGACGGCTGCCCGGTGTCAGCAATCCTGGATGTTTCCGCTGATCCACCATCGTACACCATCCCCAATGCCTTTACGCCTAATGGCCAAACCAATAATGTTTTCCGGGTGATCACCAACGGTAATATTACGGTCGAACGGATGCGCATTTTTTCACGCTGGAGTCAATTGATCTTTACAGATGAAAGCGGCGAAGGATGGGATGGAACCCAAAACGGTAAAAGATTGCCTTCGGACACGTACGTGTATATTGTCGAATTGATCTTACCGAATGGGCAGCGAATCGAAGAGACCAGCGAAGTAACGTTAATCAATTAGATTGGAAACAATTTGGTCTGATTTTTGCCATTGACCTGTAAAGGGACGATTAAAAAATTAATCTGGGAGAAATAGGAGGGCAGACCGTAAGACCTATCGCTTTGCCCATGGTAGCCATATGAAATTTTGCTTCCTCCCCGGGTAAAGCTGACTCAAAAGTAACTGTACGATATTATTGGAATTTGAACCAACCGGGTGCCGGGAGGGATACCTGCGAACCAATTGGTTATAATGATGATATATATTGTATTTCAAGAATATATTTGAGATAATTTTAACATATTATTTCCAGGAAAAACGATAACGAAAATGGCCTTGAATCGTTTTATAATTGAACATATCCATTAACACTCATATAACTCGACTGATGCAAAAATCCGAACCATTAACCGTACTGAAAGCCAACGAAAAAGAAGTTCTTGAGCAATTTCCGAAAACCATCTCCCGAACTGTGAAAAAGCATCTCGAGTTGTTGACCGAACCCTTTACCGTTCCCAACGGCTTAAATGCCAAAATCAAGCGGTTTTTTAGCAAGCCGGAATGAACTCTAATGACCCCATTTCGGGGAGCGCGGTCTTGAACGTACCTGAAGGTAAACTCCATCATCCTGGCAATGGACATACCGTTCATATTCCATTTCCATTATAAAATTTTAGAATTTTAAAATTCGGGATTTCTTTCTATAAATGTGAACTCACAATTGGATAGGTTCACAAACCCCAGGCACAAGTTCACACCCTCCCCGAAAACTCAAACATATAAATTCTTACCATTCAAATTCAAGTCTCGCCCCAAGCAGCCAGCTTACCGCTCACCTATAAAAACAGCACTCGTTATCTTCTACCCTCTCCCCACTATGCGCCAGTATGATCCACTCTGATAGTGCTCTCCTCCTCGCCCAAATCCACCCCTCACGTTCATTCTAATTTCCATCATCCTTTCATGACTCTTACCTACCCACCGACGATTTACCAGTCGGTAAAACCCAGACACAAGTTCACACCATCCCCGAAAACTCAAACATATAAATTCTTCCCATTAAAATTCAAGTCTCGCCCATAGCAGTCCAGTTCACCGCTCACCCAAAAAAACAGCACTCGTTCCTTCTACCCTCTCCCCACTATGCGCCAGTAATATGCACTCTGCAACTGCTTTTCTCCTCGCCCAAATCCACACCTCACGTTCATTCTAATTTCCATCGTCCTTTCAGGACTCTTACTATACCGACCGACGATTTTTCAATCGGTAGAGCCCAGGCACAAGTTCACACCCCCCCCCGAAAACTCAAACATCTAAATTCTTCCCATTCAAATTCAAGTCTCGCCCATAGCAGTCCTGTTCACCACTCACCCAAAAAAACAGCACTCGTTTCTTCTACCCTCTCCCCACAATGCGCCAGTAAGATGCACTCTGCTAATGCTCTTCTCCTCAACCAAATCCACCCCTCACGTTCATTCTAATTTCATCGTCCTTTCAGGGCTCTCTGGCCCGAGACATTTTGGAAAAGCATAAAACCCACTGTTTCCTACCAGCATATTGACCTGTAAAAGGTACTACTGCCATTTCCTAACTCGTCATTGATGATTTCAGGCTTTACAATCCTCCGCCCGCATGCCCACACCCGGCTTGCAAATCCTTCAAAATTTGCCAGGACTTGATCCCACCCTTTTTACCAGCACAATGCCTTTCAAACCCCATTGCTCTTTCGCTGCGTCAATCTAAACCGCTTTGTGTAGAGTGCCCTTAGCCGCGTTCGCATCCTTTCAAGAGTCTTACATACCCACCGGCGATTTCCCAATCGGTAATACCCATGCACGAGTTTACACTCTCCCCGAAAACTCAAACATCTAAATTCTTCCCATTCAAATTCAAGTCTCGCCCATGGCGGCCCAGCAGCTAACCACAAAGTCAAAAAAACAGCACTCGTTTCTTCTACCTTCTGCCCACCGATAAATACTTTCCCGGAATGAATTTTTCGCGAAGACGGAAGATGTTGATGAAGTTCAAAATAAAAAACCCCCGGCAACTGAAATGCAGCCGGGGGTTAAGTCTTTCTCTTCACCGGACCCCGATCGGGGTTTAAAAAAAATGAACAAAAGATTTTGAACACTTTTGGAGTTCAATACTTTTTTCCCGCACGTTTTGTTCAGCCGTTTGTTATCACAGACATTCAGGGTCTGATCGGGATTGAGCTTTAAATTACCGGTGCTACACCTTCCCGGATGATTTCCGGGGTGTCATCGGTGCAGTCGATTACGCTGGAAACGTTCGTCTCAAGAATGCCTCCATCAACGATGACATCGACCAATTTGCCAAATCGCTCTTCGATTTCCTCCGGGTCGGAATAGTAAACTTCCGGTCCTTCGTCCGTTTCGATCTTGAGCGAGGTGCTCGCCAGATAATCATCCAATCCGGCAATGATATCACGGGCGATCGCGTTTTGTGGAATTCTGAACCCAATCGTTTTTCTCCGGCTTTGAACGATCTTGGGCACTTTGCTATTTGCTCGTAAAATGAAGGTGTACGGGCCCGGAACGTTTCTTTTCATCAGTTTAAACACATCGTTTGGGATTGGCATGGTCAACTTCGAGAGCACGCTGATATCCGGACTCATTATGGTCATGAAATGTTGATTCCGCTGTGTTCCTTTAATCCTTTGGATTCGTTTCAATCCCTCTTTGTTACTGGCCAGACAGCCCAGCGCATATACTGAATCTGTCGGATAAATCATGATTCCACCATTGTTGAGAATGTCGATTACTTTTTGAATCTTACTTCCTTGTGGGTTTTCGTTATTGATTTTTAATACCATGGTTTGATTTTATTTAATCATCTAAATCATCAAGCATATTGGCTAGCAGGTCATTGAAGTTCATATGACCATCCCATACTTCTTTGTTCAATATATTGTATTCAGATAACGCGTGCAACACAAACTCCTTCCAAAATATTCGATCGTGTGGCTGATCGATGTAATCAAATACGATTTCATCCAGGTGAGGCACCTGGTTGAGTGCTTTTTCAAATTCTTCGTTGCTAACGTCGTTCTCCAATTCAACGAAGTTTCCTGAGGCAAACCAGGACCGAAGACCGATAAAGACCGAATCACCATCAAAGGTTTCGGCCGGATCACTGACGTAATTTTTAAATTCTTCCTTGATCGCTTCCCCGATCAAATCGACAGCAACCTGAAATGGACCCTCCTGTTCCCCCTCATACACGAGTTCTACTTTACCCGTGATGGAAGGAATCATAGCGTACAAATCGGCAATGCGCGCGGTACCCTCACTTTCGTTGTTCTTCAACATCCGTCGTTCCACTGCGCTGACGATGTTTTCGTATCCGGAAATCGACAATCGGGCAGAAACACCGCTTTTCTCATCGACCATTTCCGAGTCTCTGGCGATGATCCCAATTCGTTCGATCAGATTAAATATCGTTTCAGGAATGTGAATCTCGGGCCGGTCATCCGCCAGCCTGGCTTCCTGACGGGTAATTGCCTTGGCATCTTCCAATTCCCGGGGATAGTGGGTCAGAATTTGACTCCCGATCCGGTCCTTGAGCGGGGTCACAATACTTCCCCTGTTGGTATAATCTTCCGGATTAGCGGTGAATAAAAATTGTATATCAAGGGGCATGCGCAATTTGAAACCGCGAATCTGAACGTCTCCTTCCTGCAAAATATTAAAAAGCCCCACCTGGATGCGCGGCTGTAAATCAGGCAATTCGTTGATCACGAAAATGGACCGGTGGGCCCGCGGCAACAATCCGTAGTGAATCACCCGCTCATCGGAATATGGTAGTTTGAGCGTGGCGGCTTTAATTGGGTCAATGTCTCCGATCAGGTCGGCCACTGTCACATCAGGTGTAGCCAGTTTTTCTACAAACCGGGTGGATCGATGTATCCATTCCACCGGGGTGTCGTCACCTTTTTCTTCGATTAAATCCTGCGCGAAACGACTGATGGGGTTGAGTGGATCATCGTTGACTTCACTGCCGGCCACGACGGGTACGTATTCATCCAGCAGATTGGTCATTTGCCTCGCAATCCGGGTTTTGGCCTGCCCCCTCAAACCCAGTAGGAGAATATTGTGGCGGGAAAGCAGGGCCCTTTCAACATCCGGAAGAACCGTCGTATCGTATCCGATGATACCTTCAAAAACAGGTTCTCCGCTTCTAATCTTTTTGATCAAATTCCCTCTGATCTCGTCCTTAATACTCCGGGGCTTGTACCCACTTTTTTTGAGCTGACCCAGAGTACTGATTTCATCTTTTTGTCCCATGTAAGGTTTTTTCTTTTTTCAAGTTGGTTTTATCAACTTACCTAATTAACGAACCAAACAAATATTACATTGTTGCGTGAAATTGATGAAATCCTGAGCGGATAATTTTTCAAATATTTTCATGCCCGCTTTCTGTTCCACTTTTTGGTTTTCCCCTTCCGAAAATTAAAATATGGTATATTGTCTGCCATACGAACCACCGGTCAGAGAATGCACTCAAGGTACAACATTCATATTCTCAATCACAATTATAATCCGAAGCCACTGCTTCGTGAGATCACAGATCAAATCCACAAAAACCAGGCCGAGATCCGTGTGGTAGTGTGGGATGACGGATCGGATGCTGTATGTCAACACCAATTGGTAGTACTTCAAAAAGAGTTTGCCCGGTCTCCAGTCACCTGGGTTACAGGTGTTGAAAATGTGGGCCGTGCCCGAATGCGGCAAAATATCCTTGATTTTGACCAGGAGGGTTGGATTGTCTGTCTGGATTCCGATATGGTACCCGATGAGGATTTTGTTGAGCAAATGGTAGCTCTCCTGGTCGATCCTGCTCAGGTGTATCTGGGACAGCATTATTATCAGGTGGAAATACCCTTCGAACCTTTTCGGCTGCATTGGTATTATGGTAAAAAACGCGAAGTACGGGGGAATGAAAATTTGCGCCGGCATTTTTCTACCGGCATTTTTGCGCTCCACAGTTCTCTGACTCCACGCCTTTCATTCGATCAGCATCTGACAGGGTACGGTCATGAAGATACTTTGTTTGGGCTCCAATTGGAAAACCTGGCCATCCCCGTGAAAAGGATACCGCTAAAAGCTCAACACGATGGATTGGATCCGTTCGGAAAGTTCCTGGAAAAACAATACGAGGCGGTTCATAATCTTCAATATCTGCAAAAGGCATTTCCCGGTTATCGCAACGGTTTGATCAAATGGGGTCGGAGGTTCCGTTCTATCCCCGGATTGAGTACCTGGATCGGCCGGGAAGCCTTTCGTGCCTTTTGCATTCAAAAGCTTGAGCGGAATCCCGAACGATTGTTTTATCTGGATTTATGGAAATTAAGCATTTACCTGTCTGAGGAACGGAGTGGAGAAGGAAGAACGCAGGGCTTAGAAAAAAGAGGGTAGGGGAGGGCCGGGATTTTGAAGCATGCGGGGATGCAACTTCAATATTCCAGCGTCGTAATCACGGGCAAATGATCCGAATATGGAACATCGACTACCCGTTCATCGACGATGCGGAAATCGGAACCTTTGCTGACCATTACGAAATCGATCCGGCGATCCGGGTTTGACGCCGGAAATGTAGGAGCTTCCAGGGTCGCCGGAAAAACGTCAAAATATTCCCGTAACCTAACCATTTCCGGGGCGTCTGGATAAGCGTTAAAATCCCCCACAATGACCAGATTTTGGATTTCGGACAAAGAATCGATGAGAAATTGGGCCTGCTTCATGCGTGATTCTGAGGACCGGTAATCCAGATGAACCACCCCTATGGTTAATGTTGTTTCCGAATCGATATGCACGTCCGTCAGTAAAACCGAAACCTCTGTGCCCTTTTTCTGCGAAAAAACCGGGAGCCGGAAATTGCGCAGGTTTAAAACCGGGAATTTGGTGAGCAATCCCTGTCCGTAGGCACCTCCCTGGAAAGCGAAATGGCGGGTGAAACGGTGATTCATCTCCGCAGCCTGAGCCAATGATTTGGTCTGATCGACCTGATGGGATCGGTCACAAACGCTATCGACTTCCTGCAGCCCCACAATGTCCGCCCCGGACCTGGCAATAAAATTACCCATCTGATCAAGGGTCACCTGTCCATCTGCATCCTTGCCATGATGGATGTTATAACTCATAATGGAAACCTGCTGCGTCTGGCTCCAAGCCGAACCGTAAGTACATAGGAAGATGAATCCGCACCAGTAAAAGAAAAGTTTCATGTTGCTATTTATTTATCGATCTCGATAATACCCATTTTCTTCATCAGAAATGTCGCATTTTTATTGACAGCCACTCCCCGGTGGAGGCGGTATTCAAAGTGGAGCTCACCGTCTTTGATCTGGCTTTCAAAACTGTAGTTTTGGATCACGGGCCCGTGTTCGTCTTCCAACCGGGCCAAATCGATATCATGGGTCGCCAGGATCGCCATTGCGTTTTGATCTTTGAGCCGGAGCAATACCTGCTTGCTCCCATAGTATTTGTCGTCGGAATTCGTGCCTCGCAAAATTTCATCGAGCAAGATGAGCTGGGGGTGAGCAGCAGCCTCAAGTGTTTTGAATATAAATTGTAGTTTTTTGAGTTCGTCGTAAAACAGGGATGTATGTTCCTGGATGGAATCAGCCTTTCGAAAGGAAGTGAGAATTCCATAAAGTCCGGTATGAAATTGATCCGCCGCCACCACACTCCCTGCAAGGGCCAGGACCTGGTTGATGCCGACCGAACGTAAGAAGGTGCTTTTCCCGGACATGTTGGACCCCGTTAACAGGATAACTTTCAGGGGTTTGGTTAAATCGAGTGGATTCCCGACATTTTCATGGTCCGGAATAAAGGGATGACGGATTTGACTGCCCCGGATACCGAAATCCCGATCCAGGTGAGGAAAGGTGTACGAGGGATTGTTCCAGGCAAAAGTGGCCAACGAAAAAAGAGCTTCAAACCATCCGATATCCTCTTCCCAAACCGGGATTTGAGGGGATTGGTTTTCGTACCACTGGTTTAAACGGGAGAGAACCTGAAAATCAAATCCGATGGTGCCGTTCAACAACAACCCCATAATGGGATTGGACCGGCTTTCAAGGAGGTCGTACCGCTTTTGTAAAATGTTGAACTGGCGGTGGGCCTCCATCAGTGCTTTGTTTTTCTTCTTCAGCAGTTCGTCTTCAAATTCGTGACCGACGATCAATTTCAGCGACGGGTTGTAATTGCGAAGGGTTTTTAGATTTTGTTCTGCCCGCATCATCACGCTGTTGGTTGTTTTGTAATACAGCCCCGTAATGACGAGGTTGAGCAGAAATCCATACAAAAGTATATTGTTGTTGGCCAGGGTGATCGCTCCCGCAATACTTAAAATGGATATGAGCGGAATGATCCAACGCAATACGCTGATGTTTCGGGCAGTAGAAGCCTCCATGAGCCGGGCTTTGGGATCAAACCGCTGTTCTGTTCCGGAAAAATTAACCAGTCCATGCGCGATAAATTCCTGCCGTAAGTCAATTTTATCCATTACAGATCCTACAGCATGTTGCCGATTTTGGATAAGCGTAGCGTCAAATTGAGGATGCAACAACCAGTCTGCCAATGTTTTGCGGCCCGGTTGACTGAAGCATCTTTGCATCATATGGTATAAAGATCTCGGTCCAAAAACATCCAGATCGGAGGTATAGGTATAATCCTGGTGGAATTCATTCCCATCGGGAAACATCGAAGGTTTTTGATGGAGTACGTCGATTTCATTCCGGTTAATTTCCAGCGACTTTTCGACCAGGGAGTGCTGGTATTTTATCGCGACGTGTCGGTTGATCAGGAAGAAAAACAGGATCACCAGCACGACAGCCAGAACCCACCACATCCCACTATTTTGACTGACTGCAGCGTAATAAATACTGAGGGCTATACCGATAAAAACCAAAAAACGTACGAAGGAATACCTCCGGCTCTTTGATCGAATTTGGCGGATTTCTTTTTCCCTCTTTTCGATTCGGTCCTGGTACTGCTGTACGATCTTTTCAAGTGAATCCATTCTGATCAGTGGTTTTGGACGAGGTGCACCAGGTCATGCCTTGGCCTGGTTCCTGCGCGCCATATGAACTGGCTTTAGTCGCTGTATACCGGCTTATTCCAATTCTACCGTAGGTTTTATAATGATTTTGAAATTGATGGATTTTGCGATGAAGCAACTTTTGTGTGCTTTTTGATGCAATTCGATGGCGAGGTCCCAGGTATTGGCATCCGCAATCTTGACGATTGGTGTCAAAGTGGCGCTTTGAATATCCCCATTCCCAAATTCCTTGACTTCCATTTCCATGGTCGGACTATCGTGGTAATCAAGTACTACTACCTCATGAGCGGCGCACATATGTAAATACCACAACATATGACAGGACGATAGCGATGCCAGGAGGAGTTCTTCAGGACAGTACCGCTCCTTATCTCCCCGAAATGCCGGATGGGAAGCACCGTAAATCGGATGCTTGGAAGGAGCCTGGGTGATAAAATCCCGGTCGTAGGCGGTGTATGTCATCGTGCCTGCTCCACGATTCCCTTTCCACGCCAGGTCAACCTGGTATTTTTGCGTTTTACTCATGTATTTGAATTTCGTTTTTGTTCTTTCATTTGTCGTATCTTGTACCGGTCAAATGCCCATACCACGAAAAAGGTGATCAGCATTATAAGAGCCAGTCCGGTGAGGATGCCCAGCCACCAGGTAAATTCCCCGTCTTTTCGGTATATGCGAAACAGTACCCAGGAAATCAGCAGCCAGGCGACACCGTGGAAATACTGCAAAATATATTTTTTAAGGATCCAATTGCTGGGATTCCGCGGCATGGCGAAAGGGGGGATGCGGATAAAAAAAGTGACCAGAGCGATGAAAAATGTGAGGATAGCCCAATACAGGTAGGAGATTCCCAAAATTCCTGTCGGTAAAAATATTTCGAGAGCTATCATAAATTTTTCATGCTTTTGGGCATACAATGTGGATCCCGAACCATGGGCATTCAATGATCATACCCGGTTCGGAATTAGGTGTCCTTTTTATTGCCATATAATATTAACTGGCATCCTCGCCTGCGGTACACTCCAGGTTTCCAGGGTTTTTTCCAATTTACCTTCGATCAATTTTCCCGGGTTGCCCTGAAATATTTCAAACACCGTGGTGAGTTCTTCCCCGGTAATTTGTTCCAGGATCTGATAAAATGGATCTTTGATTTTCGGGTATTTGGAAATTCTATATTCACTGATGCCAGCCAAATCAGCCGCCCTGGCGATGGTGTGATCGAGATCGCCCATTTCATCGACGAGACCCTTTTCGATCGCTTGCTTTCCAGTCCACACCCTGCCTTGTGCCACTTCGTCCACCTGATCCATGTTCATGTTCCGGGCCTCAGCAACCCGTTCCAGGAAGGTCTCATAGATGTGTTCCACTTCTTGTTGGAGGATCTGTTGCTCTCCAGGCGAGGAGGGGAAAAACGGCGTGAACGCAGCGCTGTATTGATTGGTTCGTACCGTATCCATATTGATCCCCATTTTGTCGTTCAGCAGCTTATCAATTTTGGGGAAAAGGATAAATACCCCGATCGAGCCGGTGATGGTGGTCGGTTCGGCAGCGATGTACTGGCTGCCACTGGCGATGTAGTACCCACCTGAAGCGGCGTAGGTCCCCATCGAAGCCAAAACCGGAATCCCGGCTTCCTGGGTCAGCTTAAGTTCGCGCCAGATTTTTTCCGATGCCAGGGCACTGCCCCCCGGAGAATCGATGCGCACGACCAGGGCTTTGATGTCTTTATCTTTCCTGATATCTCGGATTATTTTCACGTATTCATTTCCAGAAATGGTTCCGGGCGCCTGTGGTCCGTCGTGAATCTGACCTTCGGCGTACAATACCGCAATTTTATTTTTGATCGTCAGATCGCTTTTCAATGGCTCAGCGGCATAGTAGTTTTCCAAAGTGACCAAATTGATGTCTTCATCTTCGTTTAGTCCGAGTTTGTCTTTGATAAGTTGGTTCATTTCATCTTCGTATACGATGAGATCCAGAAGACCATTTTCTTTTGCGATGCGGGCATTCCGGGCACTGTATTGATCGATGACGTGTTGCAACTGCTGGCTATCAATCCCACGGTTTTGGATGATGTCCTCCAGGAATTCTTCAAACAGGGAATTGAGGTAGGAACTGGTTTGCAATTTATTCTCGTCACTCATGTGATCCAGTCGAAACGGCTCCGTAGCGCTTTTAAATTTTCCGGCGAAATAGGTTTCAAACTCGATGCCTATTTTTTCGGATAAATCTTTGAAATGCGGGACGATGGCCGCTATACCGCGTAAATCAATACCCCCCTGTGGGAATACCGCGATCTGGTCTGCCAGAGTAGCCAGTTGATATGCTCCGCTGGTGTAGTATTCGCTGTACGAATAGATGAATTTGCCACTTTCTTTGAATGTACGTAGGGCATCCTCCAAAATCTCCCGTTTGGTTTGTCCGATGGAGATGTTGTCGGGCCGAATATAGATCCCTTTGATGTTTTTGTCATCGGCGGCGCGTTCGATCAATGCCGCATAGTCGTGAATACTGAGGATTTTGGATTGGTCCATCAATTGAGTGAAACCCATTTCCTGGGAATTGTTGGTCAATTCGGGCGTGACCTTGTCGAGTTTAAGATGCAGCACCGAATTAGCCTTCATCTTGAACGCTTTCCGGTCCGGAGAATACAACGAAGATCCGATCCCGACCAGGATTAGGAAAAAGGCGAAAATTGCAAGTAAAACACCCAGGCAGGAACCCAGTATAGATTGAAAAAATGTGCGCATATTTTTTATTTTTTTGGACTGGTGGAAGCGATCTCCCCGCAGTATTCGACAAATATAAGTTATTACCCTAAGTATTGTGTATCAGTTAGACCAGATGTTTTATAGAAAGGATCAATGCACAAAACTAACCCGATGAACGCCTTTGGAATATGGTTTTTCCAAAAGCTGCTTTAGTTTTTGAAAATCTTCTTCTGATTCGGTAAATCTCAGGTGTTCTGCGTTAACGATGACTACCGGAAAGTCCCGGTCAATTCTGAAGTACTCGAAATACGCATCCTGTAACGACTGGAGGTAGAGGTTGGAAATTTGTTGTTCGTAAGGGCGGCCTCGTTTCCGGATATTTTCTTTCAACTGGTCGACGGGCCGGTGGATATACAGGACGATGTCCGGGGTTCTCAGGTGGGGTCGCAATGTATCGTATAATTGGTGAAATAGTTTAAATTCCAGATCGGATAGGTTGTGCCGGGCAAACAACAAGGTTTTGTCGAAAAAATAATCAGCTAATACAACCGGGGTGAATAAATGGCCGGATTGGAGTCGTTCATTCAACTGATTGTACCGTTCGGTCATGAAAAATAGTTCAACGGGTAGCGCGTACCGCGATGGGTTTTCGTAAAAATGCGGGAGGAACGGGTTGTCCCTAAATTCTTCCAGCACCAGTTCTACTTCATATTGCCGGGCGATGAGGTGGCAAAAACTGGTTTTTCCACTACCTATGTTGCCCTCGATGCAAATGTAATCGTAGGGGAATGGGGGAGTCATATAGCTGATTTATAAAATTCGACCTCCGATGTATCCTCAATGTCACTCAGGATTTGATCGATCGTCTGACTGGTCTGGGGATCCCTAAAATCACCGGCGATATCCCTGAGTGGGATGAGTACAAATCGCCGCTCCCGTACATGTAGATGTGGAATTGTGAGGTGGGGTAGCCGGACGATTTGGGTATTATAGTATAGAATGTCCAGGTCAATCTCTCGTTGAAGCCATCTGCCCCTGATTTCCCGCCCGAGTTTTTTTTCGATCGATTTGAGGGTATTGAGAAGATCTTGCGGAGATAAACAAGTGGTCACTTCTATGACTTGATTGAGAAACGGGGACTGATCGGTCACTCCCCAGGCTTCGGTTTGATAAATCGGAGATTTCCGGACCACTCTGATTCCAGAGTGCTCCATTTCCCACATGGCATCGGACAGATATTTTTCCCGGTCTCCGATGTTGGATCCCAAACTGATATAAACCTGTGATTGGCTTGACATAGTTTTAGATTGAACGAGGATTTGGGTGGGTTCGTTCATTTATTTTTCTTATTCTTTCTATTCAACAGAACATGGCCTCCACAGGACTCAGAATCCTTCCTTTACGATAAGTCCTTTCTCAGCCCCTGCTTCTAAGAATTCGGGTTCCGATATTCAGAACTTAGAGTCACAAATTGGTGTTGAAGCGCTTGTTTACTGCAGCCATGTACTTCCGCACTTCTTCTTTGACCTGGGGAGCCAGTAAAATCAGTCCGATCATATTGGGAAAAACCATAGCCAGGATCATGGCATCTGAAAATTTTATCACCGAATCCAGGGTGGCAGCAGCTCCGATTATGATAAAGAACAAAAAGAGAATTTTATAGGTGACATCAGCACGGGCGGACCGGCCAAAAAGGTACTTCCAGGCCTGTAACCCGTAATAAGACCACGACAACATGGTCGACAGCGCAAACAAGAACACTGCCAGCGTGAGGACATAGGAAAATCCCGGTATTTCTGTTTCAAAAGCCAGCGTTGTCAGATCTACACCACCGATTCGTTGCCCTGTTTCTGTAATCAAAACATTGGAGAATGCATCCAAATCGCCGTAAACAAATTGCCCTTTCATATTGAAGAAAATGATAACAAGAGCTGTCATGGTACAGATCACTACTGTGTCGATGAACGGTTCGAGCAAAGCGACCACACCTTCACTGGCCGGGTGCTTGGTTTTGACCGCAGAATGGGCTATGGCAGCAGAACCTACTCCGGCTTCGTTGGAAAAAGCGGCCCGGCGAAATCCCGTAATCATCACCCCTACCAATCCACCTAATCCAGCGGAGGGCGAAAAGGCCTCCGTGAAAATTAATTTCATAGCGGGAATGATGTAATCGTAATGGACCCCGATGATAATCAGACTGGCCAGGACGTATATACCTGCCATGAAAGGCACGACTTTCTCCGTGACGGTCGCGATTCTTTTGATTCCTCCGATGATCACGACGCCGATCAAAATGGCAATGAGTAATCCCAGCAAACTTTTCATGAAACTTCCGTCGAGATGGAACTGACTCATTATTTGGGAAACAGCCTGATTGGACTGGAAAGCATTACCGCCTCCAAAGGAAGCCCCAACACACAAAATCGCGAAAAGGACAGCCAGGAATTTACCGAAATTTTTAAACCCGAGAGAGGCCAGGCCGTTGGAAAGATAATACATCGGACCGCCGTAGACCACTCCATCCTCTACATCCCGGTACTTCACCCCCAGTGTACATTCGACAAATTTGGAGGACATCCCCAAAATACCAGCCAGGATCATCCAAAATGTTGCACCAGGTCCCCCCATCGCAATCGCCACCGCTACCCCCGCAATATTTCCCAGTCCTACTGTACCTGAAAGGGCTGCTGTCAACGCCTGGAAGTGGGAAACTTCGCCTTCTCTTCCCTCGATTTTGATGGTTTCTACGATATCTCCATCCCTGGTAATCAAGTCTTCGTCCGGTCGAACTTCTTCGGCATCTTTTTCGACAAAATCGTACTTTCCCCGAACGATCTGGATGGCGAAAGGAAATCTGCGAATATTGGCAAACCGGAAATACAACGTAAAAAATAATGCACCGCCTATCAGCAATATCAATATGATCGGTATTTTGATATCGGGAGTGATCGGGATAGAAGTCAGAACCAAACTTTCCCAGGCATCTGCGATCGGTGCGAAAACTTCGTTGATGCGTTTGTCGATTCCCTGGGCATTTGCAGCAAGGGGCGTGATCAAGGTTAAAAGTGAGAATAAATATTTCATCCTAGAAGGGCTTTTGTTTGCGGTTGAGACACATCCCCATATCTGATTTTCGGATTCGGAATCGGGTCCGGCTATGTGATGGAATCTCAACTTGATGTAGGTAGATTGTGTTTGTCTTTTCCAGCATGTAAATCCCACTGGGGTAAAAAAATAAGAGCGGAAAAATAAATATTTTTTCTGATTTAGGTGAATTTTTGTTAAATATGTTCACGTCCGTCTGATATATAATACCTTTGTATATATGAAACAATATAAAGATATACTCCAGCATATTCTGGAAAATGGAGTAGAGAAATCGGATCGAACCGGCACGGGAACAAAAAGTGTATTTGGGTATCAAACCCGATTTGACCTGTCGAAAGGATTTCCTTTATTGACCACCAAAAAGTTACACGTCAAATCCATCATTTACGAGCTGTTGTGGTTTATCCAGGGGGATACCAATGTTCGGTATTTGCAAGAACATGGTGTCCGTATCTGGAACGAATGGGCGGATGAAAATGGAGATTTGGGGCCGGTGTATGGAGAGCAATGGCGTTCCTGGCGAGCATCCGATGGTCGGGTCATCGATCAGTTGTCCCAGGCCATCGATTTGATTCAGCACAAGCCCGACAGCCGTCGGATAATAGTGAACGCATGGAATGTAGGAGATCTGGACAAAATGGCATTGAGTCCGTGCCATTGTCTGTTCCAGTTTTATGTCAGTGAGGGCAAGCTGTCCTGTCAGTTGTACCAGCGGTCGGCTGATGCCTTCCTGGGGGTGCCTTTTAACATAGCGTCCTATGCCTTGTTGACGATGATGATAGCTCAGGTTTGTGGCCTTAAGCCCGGTGAATTTGTCCATACGTTTGGAGACCTCCATCTTTACCTCAATCACATCGATCAGGCCAGGCTACAACTGAAGCGGGACGTGCGTCAACTGCCCACCCTGGAGATGAACCCAAAGGTGGATTGTATTTATGATTTTCAGTATGAAGATTTTAAGTTGGTTGGATACGATCCACACCCCCATATAAAAGCGGATGTCGCGGTCTAAATTAGAACCGATCTAAATAAATCACTTTCGATGAAATGGGTTTGTTTAAAATGCAGTTAATCGTACTTTTGCCCATGTTATTACCGTTAAGAAAAGTTTTCAAAAATTAAAGCGAGTAGGAATGTATCAACCATTCAAATACCTTATAGCGATTTTCGCATTGTTGCTAACAGCCAATGTAGACGTGGTCGCTCAGGGCGGGGATGTAGAGCTCGGGAATAGCCTTTTTCGGGCCAACTGTGCCCAGTGTCACAGTAGGGATATGACCAGCGATCTGACTGGTCCTGCATTGGGCCCGGCTCTGGAAATCTGGGCAGATTACCCACAGGAAGACTTATACCGTTGGACTCGGAATTCACATGAGTTAATCGCGGAAGGTCATCCGCGTGCGGTGGCCACCTGGAACGAATGGAAACCTACCGTAATGACACCCAACCCCAATTTGACCGATACCGATATCGCCTCTATTCTGGCTTATATTGAAGGGGTATACACCGGATCGATTGGAGGTGGCGCAGATCAGGCGGCGGCCGGAACGGGGACAACCACCCAAAGCCCAAGTGGGATTAACAAATACTGGGTAATCGGCGGTCTCGGCGTAGCTTTGCTTGCTCTATCGCTTATCTTGTGGACTATTTTGAGCAGATTGAGTCAGGTGCAGGCTATGCAGGCGGGAGAAACCCCCCAGGAGCGGACATTCAAAGATCTGTTTACGGGCCGTACCGCCATCGGTATATACATTCTCCTTTTTGTGATCCTGGGTGGATTTGTCACGGTCAACCGGGCGGTGGATCTCAACCGTCAACAGGATTATCAACCCGAACAACCGATTAAGTTTTCGCACGTGACCCACGCAGGGCTCAACAAAATTGACTGTCAGTATTGTCACGATGGAGCCCGCCGAAGTAAACACGCTCTCGTACCGGCTACCAATACCTGTATGAACTGTCACAGAGCGGTGCGAAAAGGGTCGAAATACGGAACGGGTGAGATTACCAAAATTTACGCTTCCATCGGATATGACCCTTCCAGTGATACTTACATTGAAGATTATGAAAGTTTGAGCACTGAAGAAATCAAAGAAATTTACACCAAATGGATCGCAGACCAATACGTCCTTGAAAACGATAAAATGGATTCCCGTGGCGAAGCCCTGGTGGAGCAGGAGTGGAACCACATCGTGGAATCGTTGACCAATGATGTGAAGAAGACGGTGCAAGGACCAATTCCATGGGTACGCATCCACAATCTTCCCGATCACGTATTTTTCAGTCATGAACAACACGTGATGGCTGGTGGGGTCGCATGTCAGACCTGTCATGGTCCGATCGAGGAAATGGAAGTCGTTAAGCAATTTTCAACGCTGGCGATGGGATGGTGCGTGAATTGCCACCGACAGACTTCCGTGAACTTTAACAATGAATACTACGAGATATATACCCACTTTCACGAAGAGATTCAGGATGGATCCCGGGCTCAGGTGACTGTTGATGATATTGGAGGTACTGAATGTCAGAAATGCCATTATTAATCAGGGGTAGTTTTTGATTTTGGAATTACAATAAAGGTATAAAGTACTCAAATATGAGTTTCAAAAATAAGGATTTGGTTTGGACCGGCACTGGTGATTCCCGGAATAAAGCCGGGGATACGCAGCGTGAGGAGTTTTTCAATCTTCCGATGCTCAATGAAGCGTCGCAGGAGCCAGTCTCTAATGGGGGCCGGAGTAGTCGCCGGGATTTTCTGAAATATATGGGCTTTAGCGTGGGAGCAGCTGCGATTGCTGCGAGTTGTGAGACGCCCATCCGGAAAGTCATACCCTACGTTACAAAACCTGATGCGATCGTTCCCGGTGTGGCCACGTATTACGCATCTTCATTTTATCGTGCCGGGCAGTTTTGTCCTGTGTTGGTCAAAACAAGAGAAGGCCGGCCGATCAAAATCGAAGGGAATAGTCTGTCCCCCTTCGCCGGTGGCGGAACAAGCGCCCGGGTTCAGGCTTCCGTTCTCGATTTGTACGATCAAAGCCGATACCGCAAACCCGCCCGTAAGGATGATGAAGGAAAATGGGTCGACGTGGAATGGAGTGAATTGGACGAGGAGGTGATTGGGAAGCTGGGATCCAGCCGCAATATCCGGTTGGTCACCAATTCCATCATTAGCCCTTCGTACCAAAAAGCCATCGAGCATTTTGAATCGAAATACAACGCACAAACTGTTGTGTATGACGCCATTTCCAGTTCGGCGATTTTACTGGCCAATGAAAAAGACTTTGGTAAGCGCATGATCCCCGGAATGGATTTTTCCAAAGCGGATTACATCGTTAGTTTTGGTGCCGATTTTCTGGGAACCTGGATTTCACCGGTTCAGTTTGCACACCAATACGGAAAGGGACGGAAGATAAAGGATACTTCCCGTCCGGAAATGAATAAACTCGTCGCCATCGAAAATGGTATGTCGCTGACCGCGAGTAACGCAGATGAGAAAATTCAAATCAAACCCTCTGAACAAGGGTTGGCTATTGCGACGTTGTACAACCTGCTTTCAGCCGGACCGCGGGTCAATGTTTCCGGAAGTTTCGCCAACGAAAAAGCTCAAAGCCAGTTGGAGCGGTTGGCTCAGGAACTCAAAAATGCTGGTTCGTCACTGATTATCAGTGATTCCAATAATACAGAAGAACAAAGACTGATCAATCGGATCAATCGTACATTAGGCAATTACGGGAATACGATTTTACCCGGAAAGCCGCTTTATGTCAAGCAGGGCGTGGATCGCGACCTGCGTCAGTTTGCATCTGATCTCTCAGGGGGTCGGGTGGACGCTGTTATTTTCCTCGACGATGCCAATCCATTGTACGATACGCCAAATGGTAGAGAAATCGAAGAAGCACTTAGTTCGGTTCCGACCGTAATTAGCTGTCAGTATTCCCGAAATGAAAGCGCTGAAGCTTCTCATTATCTGGCTCCGGTAGACCATTATCTGGAAGCCTGGTCGGACCTCAACCCTTCTGCCGGGTATTACGCTATCGTTCAGCCCACCATCCAACGGATATTTGACACGAGAAGTGCTGCGGAGTCCTTGCTGGTGTGGTCTGAGCACGAATTGGCCAAAGATATTCAGGCGAGCAATCTGGAGGTGCGTCCGTATCACGATTTTATCCAGTCCGTATGGGAGCAGGATGTATTTACCGCCCAAAGTGATTTTAGTATTTTCCGATCTTTCTGGGACAATGTCCTGCACGATGGATTTTTACTGAACGCATCACAAACCGAACCTTTCGGAGAATTTACAGGCGGTAATGTAGACAGCCAGGCTATAACTAAGCCATCCGGTGGAGCAATTGAATTAAAATTATTCGAATCGGTCGGAATAGGGGATGGCCGCTACGCCAATAACCCCTGGTTGCAAGAGATGCCGGACCCGATAACGCGGGTGGTATGGGATAATACCCTCCACGTTCCGATCCATTGGAATGGGACGGACGATTTTGAAGTATTTAATAACCTGAAAGACGATGGTTCACTGGTGGAGGTGCGCGTTGGCGATTTTGCCAAAACCCTTCCTACGGTGAAGCAATTTGGTCAATTATCCAATACTGTTTCGGCGGCGCTGGGATATGGCCGAAGAGTGAGCGGTCGTGCCGGTCAGGGAGTTGGGGTTGATTTTTATCCCATCCTTCCGGTCGATGCGGAGGGCAACACCCAGTATTACGTAGGATCTGCTGAAGTGAGTAATCAGGTAGGTGAGGACGAAGATTTTGCTATCGTCCAGTTCCACCATACGATGGGGGTCACCGGTCCGGACGAAAGCGAAGACGGGGAAATCATCAACGTCGACGAGAAAGCGGTAATGAACTTCTTTAGCGGTTTTCAGGGCGGATTGGTCGATCGGACGGTTATCCGACACTCTGCGCTGGACAACCTACAGGAGAATATAGACAAACTTGCTGAAGAAAGAGCTCACGCCCAATACCTGAACGATCAGACCTTGTATCCTTCCTACGACTACGAATACAAGCAAGGCCACCACTGGGGAATCTCGGTGGACCTGTCCTCGTGTATCGGTTGTGGGGCTTGTCAGGTAGCCTGTGTGGCTGAGAACAACGTGCCGGTGGTCGGAAAGAAAGAAGTAAACAAACACCACGAAATGACCTGGTTGAGAATCGACCGTTACTACTACGGCGATGTCGAAAACCCCAAGGTGGTGTATCAGCCCATGATGTGTCAGCACTGTGACAATGCGCCATGCGAAAACGTATGCCCTGTGGCAGCGACGGTTCACAGTACGGAAGGACTCAATCAAATGGCATATAACCGGTGCATCGGAACGAGGTATTGCGCCAACAACTGTCCGTACAAAGTACGACGATTCAACTGGTTGGACTACACCACTGCTGATACATTCCCATCGAATGAACCAACACCATTCGGTGATGAGAATTTTTACACCGATGATCTGGTCCGTATGGTATTGAATCCGGATGTTACCGTCCGTTCAAGAGGGGTAATGGAAAAATGCAGCATGTGCGTACAGCGGATTCAGGAAGGAAAATTGAAAGCAAAAGTTGAAGGCCGGGCATTGCGCGACGGGGAAGTCAAAACGGCTTGCCAAACGGCTTGTCCGACCGGAAGTATCATATTCGGAGATATGAACAATAAAGACGCAGAAGTCAACGAATTACTGGAAAGCCCGCTGACGTATTATGCGTTGGAGGAAACCAATACCAGACCTTCGATTGGGTACCGGATGAAGGTATCGAATGCGGCCACAACCGGACAGAACATATAAATAAAACTTACTAAGAATAAATCACATGAGTGCAATTGTATCACCAGTAAGAGAACCTATAGTCACGGGTAGCAAGACCTACCATCAAATCACAGAGGATATCTGTGCACCGACGGAAAAAGCACCCAATCTGATGTGGGTCATTGCTTTTGGGGTCGCGGTTACGTTAATGGCGTTTGGGGTATTTTGCATCCTTTGGACGATTTGGTTTGGAATTGGTACGTGGAATCTCAACCGGACGATTGGATGGGGCTGGGATATCACCAACTTTGTTTGGTGGATCGGGATCGGTCATGCGGGGACGCTTATTTCCGCCATTTTGCTGATATTCCGTCAAAAATGGCGTACGGGGGTCAACCGGGCCGCAGAGGCGATGACTATTTTTGCGGTGCTTTGTGCGGCGCTATTTCCCGGAATCCACGTTGGTCGGATCTGGTTGGTCTTTTATTTCTTTCCCGTTCCCAACACACGGGGTCCGTTGTGGGTTAACTTCAACTCTCCGCTGCTTTGGGACTTGTTTGCGATTAGTACGTATTTCACCGTTTCCCTGCTGTTCTGGTATATGGGACTTATTCCCGATTTTGCCACGATCCGGGACCGGGCGAGTGGATTGCGTAAGAAAGTATACAGCGTTTTGTCCTTTGGCTGGGTAGGATCAGCTAAGCACTGGCAACGATTTGAGTCCATGGCGTTGATATTGGCTGGTCTGGCGACACCCCTGGTGCTTTCCGTACATACCATCGTATCGTTTGACTTCGCCACATCGGTCATCCCGGGTTGGCATACGACGATTTTCCCGCCGTATTTCGTTGCGGGGGCGATTTTCTCTGGATTTGCCATGGTACTGACACTGATGATTATCACCCGAAAAGTTCTCAAGCTGGAAGATTATATTACCATTGCGCATATCGAGGCGATGAATAAGGTGATTCTGGTAACGGGAACGATGGTGGGGGTAGCCTACATCACTGAGCTTTTTGTCGCCTGGTATTCCGGTTATGTATATGAGCAGTTTGCATTTCTCAACCGGGCCTTCGGGATTTATTGGTGGGCTTATTTTGCGATGATGGCCTGTAACGTATTATCCCCGCAGATTTTCTGGTTCAAGAAAATGCGTCGAAACATCTTTGTGACCTTCCTCATGTCGATATTCGTTAATATCGGGATGTGGTTTGAGCGATTTGTCATTATTGCCACTACACTGGCACGTGATTATCTCCCTTCCAGTTGGAGTTACTATACGCCAAGCTGGGTGGAAATCGGAATTTTTATCGGGACCTTAGGGATATTCTTCACCATGTATCTGGTTTTCACACGGGTTGCTCCTGTGGTAGCCATCGCGGAAGTTAAATCCGTGCTCAAATCAGGTGGTGATCAATACCTCGAAGTGAACAAGAAAGAATACCTGGAAGTGATGGAGAATGAAGTGAGGAAACAGAAAAAACAAACAGTTGACGCATAAAACGAAAGAATAAGTATCCATTATGGAAAATAGGAATATATTATTTGGTTTATACGACGACGAGCAGGTTCTAATGGACGCTGTCCGGGAAGCGAAAGAAGATGACCTGGACATCCTGGATGTCTACACGCCTTTTCCGGTTCACGGTTTGGATCCGATATTGGGATTGGCAGAGTCCAGATTACACGTCGTTGGATTTTTGTTTGGCTGTGTAGGTGCTCTCACGGCTTTCCTGGGAATGTCATGGATTTTCACGGATGAGTGGCCCATGATTATCGGTGGAAAACCGTATTGGTCTGTTCCGGCATTTATACCGATCACCTTTGAAATAACCGTGTTGTTTGCATCGATAGGGATGGTTGTGGTGTTTTACGCTGTCAATGGCCTGACGCCACGAACGCATACGGAGGTTTTACATCCGCGGATTACCGATGACAAATTTGCGATTGCGTTTGATACGAGTCATGCCACGGAGGACGAGATCAAACAATTGAAATCATTTTTTGAGCGAAGCGGTGCGGAAGTGCACATCAAAGAATAAAGTAACGGCAGTATGAAACTATTAAGCTACAAATTTTGGATAATTGTCGGTTTCGTTGCTTTCGTGGCGTATGGCTGTAAGCCCGCGAAAGGGGATCATCCGGGCAGTGAATACATGCCCGATATGTTTCACTCGATTGCATTCGAAGCGAACGTTTACGAACATTATAATCTCAATACCTGGAGTACTCCGGAAGAGTTGTATCAAAATGCGCAGCCGAGGAAACCAGTACCAGGAACGATTCCGTTTGGCGAATTTGGTGCTCTGGAGCAGGGAATGTACTCCCCGGAAATGGCCGAGACACTCAAAAACATTCCAGCAAATGGGTACGTCCCTTTCTATTACCCCAATACGGAGGAAGGAAGGGCTGCCGCTGCATCTGAAATAACCAAAAATCCTTTCCCCATCACCGAAGAAGCGTTGAACCGAGGGAAAGCCCTGTATGGTATATACTGCGGAATCTGTCATGGTGCCGGGGGAGATGGCTTGGGATACCTGGCCCGGGATGGAGGTTCCTATCCGGTGGCACCTGCAGATCTTCTCGCCGATCGATTTATCGATACGACAGCCGGGTTGTATATTTTCTCCATCGTTCACGGAAAAAACGTCATGGGATCTTACGCGGACAAACTCAGCACCAAGGAACGATGGGATGTCATCCATCACATTCGGGAGCTGCAGGCTGATAAAGTAGGAGCGGAGTATTCTCCGGAATCGAATACGTTTGTGCCTCACGAAGCTATTACGGCAAAACAAGCCCGGGAAATGATGGCTGATGGGGGCCGGCTTTCCACCCCATCTTCGGAAGAAATGGAGTCGAATACCGATATGGAACAAAATACACAAGGGCAGGAATAACGTAGAATGCCAATTGGATAAGATAGAAACAGAAATAATGAAAGAAGCTATTCAATTTCAATTTACCAGTAGACAAAAAATCTTCTTGTCTGGATTTATGGGCCTTGGAGTGCTTTGTATGATCATCATACTTTTCACGGACGGTGCGGCTGCACCACGTTTTTGGTCCAACTTCCTGCTCAACACGGTTTTCTTCACCGGGATCGCTTTCATCGCGCTTTTCGCTATTTCGGCTATGGTTACAGCGTATTCCGGGTGGCATACTGTTTTCAAAAGACTTTGGGAGGCCTATTCTCAATTTCTACTCGTAGGGTTGATCCTGATGATAATTGTGATCATCGGTTTATTTGGGAACTTCCACCATCTTTATCACTGGGCAGATGCTGCATCGGTCGAAGCGGATGAAATCCTGCAAGGTAAATCCGGATTTTTGAATAAAGGATTCTATACGATTGCCACTCTCGTGACCATCGGAGTATGGTACTATTTTGCCCGTCAGATGCGCGCGTTATCGATCGAAGAAGACGAGGTGGCATTTGGTGATTTTTCGATATACAAACGATTGAAAAAATACGCTGCCGCGTTTTTACCGATAGGAGCCGTGACTTCGGCCATCGTCATCTGGTTGTGGGTAATGTCCGTGGATGCACACTGGTATAGTACCTTGTTCGCCTGGTACGCGACATCGAGTTGGTTCGTGGCCATGATCGCACTGAGCATTTTGATGTTGACCTATTTGCGATCGCTGGGCTATTTCCCTAATGTCAGTGTCGAGCACATGCATGATTTGGGCAAGTACCTATTTGGTTTTAGTGTATTTTGGGCCTATCTGTGGTTCTCTCAGTTCATGCTGATATGGTATGGAAATATCGGGGAAGAAACGATATATTTTAACAATCAGCGATCCAATTATCCGATCCTGTTTTACGGCAATCTGATCATCAACTTTGTCGCACCATTTTTCATACTTATACGAAATGACACGAAGCGAAAAAGAGGGACCATGGTCCTGGCATCCGCTTTAGTGTTGGTAGGACATTGGGCAGATTTTTTCCTGATGATCAAACCGGGCGTTCTGCATACCTATCATGAAGTGGTAGGACATGGCGATGGTCATTCCATGCTGGGGACAGCATCAGAGCAAAGTGCACGGTTGGTTGCTGACGCCGGACACAGCGCCGAAACAGCCTCCAATTTTGTATCCGGATTTACGATTCCGGGGCTATTGGACATCGGTGTGTTTTTAGGTTTTCTGGCCTTTTTTACGTATTTTGTGTTTATGCAATTGTCAAAGGCCAGATTGCAGCCGACTGGAGATCCGTTCATTGGAGAAAGTATTCATCATCACGTTTAATCTATAAATTGAGATCATGACATTGTTGATCGGCACATTAATTTTTGCAATATTTATCATCGTCCTGATTCAGGTGAGTCGAATCTCAGAGATCACCCGATCGCTCAGGGGCGAGGAGGACTGGAAGTGGGTTAATTCGAAGCGAACCGGGATATGGTTACTGGCCTTTGGGATCTTCCTTTTGGCTGCCACCATCGGATCGGCGATTTATTATAAGAATTATATGATGGGGTACGGCCCCCATGTTTCCGCTTCCGAGCACGGCCATTCCATCGATAGTCTTTGGCATCTGACGGTCTTTTTCACAGGGATCGTTTTCATCGTCACCCAATTTTTGTTGTTTTACTTTGCCTGGAAATACCGTGAGCGTAAGGGTAGAAAAGCGGCATTTATCCACGACAACCTCAAGCTGGAATTGATTTGGACGACGGTACCATCCATCGTATTGGTCATTTTGCTGTTGCGCGGATTGATCGCCTGGAACGATATCATGGCCGATGTAAAAGAGGACGACGAATACATGGAAATCGAGGTGATGGGAATGCAGTTTAACTGGCTCATTCGCTATCCCGGAGAAGATAATATGTTGGGCGCTCGTGATTTTCGCCTGACGACGGGGGTAAACCCCATTGGTCAATTATGGACCGATCCCAAAAACCTGGACGATTTACAACCAAGTGAAATCGTATTGCCCGTAGGTAAAAAAGTACGGGTGCGAATCCTGGCACGGGAAGTACTGCACAGCTTTTTCCTACCTCATTTCAGGGTGAAAATGGACGCAGTTCCCGGCATGCCAACCTATTTTGTTTTTACCCCATCGATTACCACCGAAGAGTACCGTCAGCAACTGCGGGAATATCCTGAATATCAGGTTCCTGCTGATCCATCGGATCCGGAAGGACCCCAAAAATGGGAAGTTTTCGAATATGAGCTGGCGTGTGCAGAATTGTGTGGATCGGGTCACTTTTCCATGCGTAAGGTGGTTCGGGTCGTGGAGCAGGATGAATATGATGCCTGGTTAGCTAGCCAAACGCCTTACTACCTGTCCTCCATCCGGGGTAAAGAATCTGATCCATTTAAAGATCAGCTTTTTGATTTTGAAATCGAGGAACGGGCGAAGAACTTTGAGAATGAAATGTACGAAGCGTTGTATCGCGAACTGGATGAAGGGGAAAACCGGGTTTACCAGTTGAAAAACGTTCAGTTTGAAAGTGGCTCGGATCAATTGACCAACTTGTCAACCTATGAATTGGAGAACCTCGTGGACTTTTTGAACGACAATGAAGATTTGAGAATTGAGATTCAGGGACATACCGATGACACAGGAGATCCGGACGCTAACGTGACGCTTTCACAATCGCGGGCGGATCGTGTCGCAGAGTTCCTCCGGGAAGCCGGTATTTCTCCTGACCGATATACCAGTGTGGGCTATGGTGCTTCACAACCAGTGGATACCAATTCCACTGATGCTGGTCGTGCGAATAACCGGAGGGTACAAATTGAATTTTTGTAAAGGGTAAATTATCAAAAAATGGCAACCACAAATATAAAAGACTACGATCTACAGGCGGAAGAGCTCATTGAAGAGCATGGTGTGGATGATCAGTTTCACGAACATCATGAGGGGGACAAATATCAGTCGGGCTTTTTCTCAAAATATATATTCTCGCTTGACCATAAAATGATCAGCCGGCAATTTTTGATCACCGGAATTATCTGGGCGATCATCGGAGCCGGTATGTCGGTGATATTCCGGCTGCAACTCGGATTTCCGGAGGCTGATCTGCAGTGGCTCAAACCGCTTCTTGGGAAGTGGATCAACGTGAATAGTGCAGGGGTAGGGACCCTGGATCCGGAATTTTTCTACGCATTGGTGACGATGCACGGAACCATTCTGATCTTTTTTGTATTGACGGCAGGATTGAGTGGAACCTTTGCTAATTTCCTGATTCCCCTCCAGATCGGAGCCCGGGATATGGCATCGCCCATTATGAACATGCTTTCTTACTGGTTCTTTTTCCTGGGAAGTGTGGTGATGTTTTTCTCCTTATTCCTCAGTACAGGTCCTTTCTCGGGCGGTTGGGTGGCATATCCTCCGCTCAGTGTATTGCCTCAGGCTTCGACAGGATCGGGGGCCGGTATGACCCTTTGGTTGGCTGCCCTGATTTTGTTCGTAATCAGTAACGTGTTGGGAGGGGTGAATTATGTTACGACAATATTCAACCTCCGAACCAAAGGAATGACGTTCTGGCGTTTGCCCCTGACGGTGTGGTCGCTGTTGATTACAGCCATCGTCGGGTTGTTGGCATTCCCTGTACTGGTAACCGGATTTTTGTTGTTGATTTTTGACCGAAGCCTCGGGACGAGTTTTTACCTCAGTGAGATATTTATCGGTGGTCAGGCCCTGGATCACGTCGGAGGAAGTCCGATCTTGTACCAGCATTTGTTCTGGTTCCTGGGGCACCCTGAAGTATACATTATTATACTCCCTGCGATGGGACTTGTTTCGGAAGTACTTTCCGTTCATAGCCGGAAGCCGATTTTTGGATATCGCGCAATGGTCTATTCGTTGATTGCGATTGGATTCCTTTCGTTTTTGGTTTGGGCGCACCATATGTTTATGTCCGGGGTAAACCCGTTCCTGTCGAGCATATTCTCTACTTTTACGATGATTATTGCGGTGCCGTCTGCGGTCAAAGTGTTCAACTGGCTGTCGACGATATTTAAGGGAAATATACGATTCAACAGTGCCAATTTATTTGCCATCGGATTTGTGTCCATGTTTATTTCCGGGGGACTAACCGGGCTTTACATGGGGAACTCAGTTCTCGATATTCAAATCCATGACACCTACTTTATCGTGGCACACTTCCACCTTGTAATGGGGGTTGCAGCGATCTTTGGTATGTTGGCGGGTATTTACCATTGGTACCCCAAGATGTTTGGGCGGTTTATGAACGAAACCCTGGGCTATATCCATTTCTGGGGTACGATTGTATCGGCATATATGGTGTTTTGGCCGATGCACTATTTAGGGATGTTTGGGGTGCCCAGAAGGTACTACAGCTTTGATGCATTCGATGCTTTCCGAGACTTTGACGGGATCAATGCGTTCATTACCATAGGTGCGATTATTGGATTTCTGGTTCAATTCGTATTTATCGTCAACTTTTTCTACAGCATGTGGAAGGGGCGAAGAGTTACGAGTAAGAACCCTTATCGAGCCAATACGCTGGAATGGACTACACCGATCGATGCCCCACACGGAAACTGGCCGGGCAAGATACCTTCAGTCGAGCGATGGGCATACGATTACA
The DNA here is from genome assembly GCA_937952445.1 of uncultured Bacteroidota bacterium. Classification (GTDB taxonomy): domain Bacteria; phylum Bacteroidota; class Bacteroidia; order Chitinophagales; family Saprospiraceae; genus Membranihabitans. Next base: position 32,223 of record CALGAA010000058.1, read on the forward strand.
GTACTGACTTCGATGAATACGTACCACAAGTCATACCGATTCGGGAAGGCGAAGAGGCACATTAATGATTTGTGGAAAAAGAAAAGATATTTTAAAAGTGAATTCCATACAACATAGCTTTCAAATCATCCGCGACAGCGTATATGATGTGGGGTTGCTTGTGAAGTTTAAACTTAGCTTCCTGGTAGTCTTCACATCTTCGCTGGCCTACGTCATGGTGGGTGGTTTGCAATTTGGATTTCATTCGTTGGTGATTTTTGCGAGATCGGAAGAGCGTCGTGAGGGAAAGAGTGTAGATCTCGGTGGTCGCCGTATC
>CALGAA010000059.1 GCA_937952445.1 uncultured Bacteroidota bacterium
TGAATTCATCATCGAGGCCGGTGAAGGTCACATTCTTCAGTTTTCATATCTGGGGTATAAAACCAAACAGATCGAGGTGAAAACTGACCAACGAATGGAAGTTCTGTTGGCCCAGGACATCCTGGCTCTGGATGAGGTTGTAGTCGTCGGATATGGAACCCAGCGGGTAGAGAACGTGACGGGTTCTATTTCAAGCATCAATTTTAATGAGAATATAGAAAGCCGCCCCACCATGGATTTGGCATCAACACTGATAGGGCTTAGTCCGGGGCTGGTCATTTCTCAAACTACGGCCACACCCGGTTCCGAAGGATACAATATCCTGGTTCGGGGACTGGGAACAATGAATGATGCGTCCCCGCTGGTGTTGGTTGATGGAATACCAGGTGCTTTGAATGATGTGAATCCCAACGATGTACAAAACGTCAGTGTTTTGAAGGATGCTTCCGCTTCAGCAATTTATGGTTCACGTGCGGCAAATGGTGTTATCCTGGTCACGACCAAAAAAGGAGTGCAGGGTCAAAGCTTTAAAATCAATTACAACGGATATGTGGGTTTGGAGAGCGCCAGTCATCAAATCAGTTTTATCGATGATATGGCTACTCATATGGAGTTGGTCAATGAAGCCGAAGGATTTGAAAAATATCCTCAGAATTTGATTAATACCTGGCGGCAGGAATCTACGGCCGGAAATCCTCTGTACCCCAACACCGATTGGTACAATGAAATGTTGAAGAATTCGGTTTTGAACGAGCACAATCTGTCAGTTCGGGGTGGATTCGAAAACGGTAGTTTGGCCTTGTCACTCGGGTATCTGGACAATCAGGGAATCATAGAAAATTCAGGCTACAAGAAATATGATATACGGGTGAGTGCCAATACCCAAATCCGGGATCGGATCGAAATAGGGGGCGACTTGTTTGGAATTTGGACAGAAGCTCAACCCTTGTCGGTCTCTTCTTTCTTTGCCAGTATACGGAACACCACTCCGGGCGTAATCCCTGAATTGGACGGTCAATATGGCGGAGAAATGTTTGAAGGACTGCCACCGGGATCCAATCCCAGAGCCTACGTGGATAATGTATATGGCAATTCGGAAAGACAACGGGTAGGAGTGAAAGCCTATACCAATATTGATCTTTTTCAGAATTTGTCGTGGGAAACCAGTTTTGGTTTGAATTACCGAAATCGACTCAACTGGCAGTATGCACGCCCCATTTCCCTGGTGAACTTCCAGACAGGGTTTGAATATCCGGAAAGGCCAAATATCAACAGTCTGTCACAGGTTAATCGCAGAGATTATTCTTATATCCTCAATTCCCTCCTTCGTTACAATTCCACCATTAAACAACATCATCATCTCGGATTGTTGCTGGGGATCGACCAACAATACAACAAAATGGATCAGTTTGGCGCCACCAAAAATGATTTAATCGGGGATGCTATTTTGTTCGTTCTCAATGCAGGTGCCAACCTGGAGTCCATAACCGGGACTGCAACGGATGACGCACTTCGATCTTATTTTGGTCGGGTGAATTATAATTTTAAAGAGAAATATCTATTTGAGTTCAATGCACGGTACGATGGTTCTTCCCGGTTTGCGAAGGAAAATCGATGGGGATTTTTTCCTTCTTTTTCTGCCGGTTGGCGGATCCTGGAAGAGCCTTTTGCTCAGCCACTCGAGGATGTCTTTAGTGAAATTAAACTGCGCGGGTCGTGGGGAAAATTGGGGAACAACCGGATCGGAGATTACACGTATCAGACTACTTACGGATCATTCCTGTATCCATTTGGCGGGCATCTCCAACAAGGTCTCGCACCTACCGATCTAGCCAATGAAAGTATAAAATGGGAAACAACAACCATCGCCAACGTGGGGCTTGATGTTACCTTGCTTCAAAACAAATGGACGTTTGGAATCGAATATTTTAATAAAATCACCGACGATATTCTAACCAAAATTCCGATTCCCCTGGTGATGGGGAATTTTGCCCCGCCGTGGCAGAATATTGCCAGGATGAAAAACGAAGGTGTCGAGTTGCAGGTCCGACATATAAATCAGATAAATCAGGATCTGTCCTATCAGATAAACGGTAATTTCTCAAGCGTAAACAATACCGTCCTGGACTTCAATGGGGAAAAATCAATCAGTGGTCCCACGATTATCCAGGAAGGATCTCCCTACGCTAGTTTTTACGCTCTGGAATTTGATCGGATCATTCAGACACAATCTGAAATCGACCAATTACTGGAACAGGGGTATACGTTTGGAGCCTATGTGGGAGGTGTGCCGATGCCTGGTGATATCCTGTACAAAGATGTCAATGGCGATAAGGTGTTTAATGAAGAGGACCGGGTAGTTAAAGACTATTCAGCACTTCCCAAATTCACGTACGGCCTTAGTCTGAGTCTCGCTTACAAAAAGATGGATTTCAGCATTGTCGGCCATGGAAAAAGCGGATTTCGCCAGTATTGGGGAAATGATGGATTCAATACATTCAATATCAATGAAGGCTTTCTGCTCCGGGAAGAGGTGCTCAACAGATGGACGCCGGAGAATCAATCCACCGACTTTCCACGACTTCGCACCTCAGGCTCAGCTTTGAACACCGCGTATAGTGACTATTGGCTTCATAATACGTCGTATTTTAAGATCAATTCGATCCAATTTGGATATACTATTATGGACAGTTCCTCTTCGTTGTTAAAGATCGATAAGCTCCGCTTGTATGCCAACCTGGAGAACTTCTTCACCTTTACGAGTTTTGACGGATACAATCCTGATAACGCAGGTGTATCTTATCCGCTAATGAAACAACTCGTTTTTGGCTTGAACCTCACCTTTTAATTGAAAATTCAAATTTGATGAAGTACAATACATTTTTTGTCGCAATACTATTTTCCCTCTTTATTTCAGTTTCCTGCAGTGAAGACTTCCTGGATCGAAATTCTTTGATTGAACTTTCGGAGGGGAGTCTCTGGAAATCGGAAAACGATGCGGTGTTGGCTGTCAATGCCCTTTACGACATCAACCGGGAATTTATCAATAGCATTGTCATTTACGGAATGATGGATGATTTTACGGATATTTCCTACCAATCCTGGGCTACGGGACTGACTACGGGCAGTTTTCCCACCAATGCAGCGTTTTATTCCAACGCATGGGGGGCTTTTTATAAAGGAATTAACAGAGCTAATAAAGTTCTTGAAAATGTTCCTGACATACCTATGGATACAGAGGTGAAAAACAGATTACTGGGAGAAGCCAAATTTTTCAGGGGGTATTACTATTTTAAATTATGGAATTATTTTGGTGGAGTTCCCTTGTATACACAATCCATGGGAGTCGATGAGGCTTATAAACCGAGAAATTCAGAGGAGGAAGTCTATCAATTGATCGTATCGGATATGTCCGATGCTTATAATCTCCTACCGGAAAGTTATGACCAAAGTAGCCTGGGAAGAGCTACCAAATGGGCTGCGCTGTCGATGCGCGGAAAGGCTCATTTGTGGGCAAAACAATACGCAGAAGCAGCTTCAGATTTTAAAGAAGTTATCGAACAAAG
>CALGAA010000060.1 GCA_937952445.1 uncultured Bacteroidota bacterium
TCAGTCCATGACCAGGATCGTCAAAACGGTAACGGTTTTGCGATAGATGATTTTTATTATCGGAATCAGGTGTTTTCGGAGTTATGTTCCCCTGAAATCCTCATGCAGTGCCATTTGTTCATATTCAACCAAACATTCGGGGTTGCGCATGGCATCTGGATTGAGCGAGTTGCGTACCGACTTTCCCAATAATATTTTCTTGACCGGAGCTTCCATTTTTTTTCCGCTGATGGTGTATGGGATGTCGTCCACCTTAATGAATCGGTCTGGAATATGGCGGGGTGAACAATCCCTTCGCAGGCTTTGGGAAATTTCCGAAATGAGGGCTTCGGTTAATTCTTTTGCCGGTTTCATTTTAATAAAAATAGGCATGAAATGATCTCCGGATGGCAATTCAAGATTGACTACCAGACTGTCCTCCACATCGTGAAACTTGTCAATAATCTGATAAATTTCAGCAGTCCCGATCCGAACTCCGTGCCGATTAAGAGTTGCGTCCGATCGCCCGAGAATTTTCAACATTCCATTTTCCGTGATTTCCACCCAATCACCGTGCCGCCATACTCCCGGGAAGTGTTCAAAATAACTTTCCTGATATCGGACGAATTGATCGTCGTTCCAAAAATAGATCGGCATCGCCGGCATGGGTTTAGTAATCACCATCTCGCCGGTTTCATTCCACACCGTGTTCCCCTCCTCATCGTAGGAAAACAACGCTATCCCTAATGCCCGGCACTGGATATAGCCTTCGATCACCGGCTTCAAAATACATCCTCCCACAAAAGCCGTACAGACATCGGTTCCCCCGCTCATCGAGCAAAGCCATACGTCTTCTTTAATATGTTGATATATCCAGTCAAATCCCTCAGGAGGAAGCGGAGCTCCCGTGGATCCGATCGATCGAAGGGCCTCAAAATTGAATTTCCTGGCGGGATTGATGCCCGCCTTCATGCACGTGACGATAAATGGGGCACTGGTTCCAAAATGATGAATGCCAATTTCCTCAGCAAAATCCCAGAGCGCAGAAAGATCGGGATAACCGGCGCTTCCGTCAAATAGTACGGCAGTGGCACCGCACAGAAGGCTGGCCTGGACAAAATTCCACATCATCCAACCGGTCGTTGTATACCAGAAAAATCGTTCACCCCGATGCACGTCATTGTGAAATGCCATATATTTCAGGTGTTCCAGTAGCATACCCCCGTGGCTATGGGTTATTGCTTTGGGGTTGCCTGTGGTCCCCGAAGAATACAATACCCACATCGGGTGATTGAAATCTACGGGCGTAAAACGCAGATCCGGTGCCGGACCTTTGAATATAGAATCCCACAAAACATGATTTTTGGACCACACATTGGGTCTGTCCGGTTCCAAATAGGGAATCAGAATGACCTGTTCGATGGAAGGGATTTTTTGTATGATGGCTTCAACCACTTCTCGCCGGTCAAAAGCCTTACCGCCATATTTATACCCATCGACAGCGATCAGGATTCTGGGGTGAATCTGGCTGAATCGATCGAGTACACTGTCGACCCCAAAATCGGGGGAACAACACGACCAAATAGCTCCCAGACTATTGGTGGCGAGAAAACTGACCGTCGCTTCTGGAATATTAGGGAGGAATCCGACAATTCGATCGCCGGATGTGATGCCGCATTCTTTGAAATAGGTTTGGAGGTGGGCTACCTGGTTCTCCAGGGATTCCCAGGTAGTATAGTCCGTCTCCCGAATTTCTGATTTACTGATCAGAGCCGGAAATTCATCTGTGGAATTTCTGAAGATATGTTCAGCATAATTGATTTTGGCATTGAGGAACCAGCGGGTATGGGGCATGGCTTGCCCATTGGTTACTGAATCATAGGACCGGTGATTGATGACGTTGAAAAACTTCCACAGGGATTCCCAAAATTCATCGGACTGATCTATGGACCACTTATGCAAATCCTCATATTCGTGTGATAGTTCAAGGTCATGATTGCGATTAACCCAATCGATGTATCGAACCAGATGGCTATTTTGACGCGTGAGGCGGTCTGCTTTCCATAGTATTCGTGGTTCCATAGTTGCGGTAGTTGGATGTTTTTTACAGGCGGAATATACCACAAAATGATGAAACCATACCTTGTGGGTTCATATGGTCATCCATTGAATTTAATTCCGCTTTATTAGATCGGTATCAGAACTCCAACAATTCCAATGAATTTTTATGTACCATTCGGATCTGAAAGATTGCCCTAACAAGCAGATTAATAAGCGAGATTGGAAGGCAACCTCACCTTAGGTCATCAAAATAAAGTTGTGCCAGAACCTTTAGTTATACAACCGCTTGACCTGTTGCATGAATTGTCGGACGGTATCTTTCTTTTCACCATCGGTCCAATTGTAGGTTTCTACCAACTCCTGGCAAGCGTAGGACCGTGCTTCATCATAGGTGTAAAAGCTTTCGAACTTTTTCACACTTTCCTGAAAAGGGATTGCTTCTCCTCCAAACAAATGATTGATGTATAAAATCTTGTCGTTGATGGTCATGACCCCATTCAGGTTTTGGATCCGTGTGTTCCCGAGTCGATCTGAAAGATCCGACGAGATTTTGAACTCAAAAAGTTCCGGATAATTTTCTTTTGTTTCGACAAGTACGTCCTCGTCTTGTTCATGTAACTCACTTGTGGATCCATTTTCAATATTTGGAGCCGTTGGAGCGGAAGCTCTCTGATCAGATTGGGTAATCCCGTTCTCCTCTTTGACTGATCCTGAGGATTCCTCATAGGTAATCGTCGCGGGCGTGGACGGAGAATCCGCTGGTGAATCGAATTCAGATCGCCTGGACCAGGTCTCCCCGGCAGGTTTTTCATCATTTTCATTTTTCTGTACTTTAGAATCAACGAATGGATTTTCGGCAATCGCGTGGGGTTGATTCCTGGGATTTTCCGGTGCCTCAACCGTGGTAGTGGTTTCAGTAGGGGTGTTTACTATCCTGGTGGGCGTTGGGACATTTGGATCGGCATTGGGACCTTCATTTGTAAAGATGACCACTTCATACAATTGCCGGATATCTTCCAACAAGATATCGCGGTCCATTGGAGAAAGCTTATCTTCATGAAGGTTGAGAATAGTTTCGATTCTTTTGAGATGGTATTTTGCTTTGTTGATTTGCATACGAATGCTTTTTGATAACTAACGAAAAAATGGTTTTGAAGATTGTCATATCCTTGAAATACCGGACTTTACTGCTCAAGTCGGCCTTGTTTAGTGGACAATTGCCTTATTTTGTTGTGTAACCGTCCGCCGGGGTTAAATATACACAAAATTATATGAAATAAAAAATTAATATGTTTTTAGAGCCGCACTTTCAAAATCAAAGGATCGGTTGGCTGGAGGTCATCGTGGGATCCATGTTTTCGGGGAAGACCGAAGAATTACTTCGAAGATTGCGTCGTTCCCAAATCGCGCGCCAAAAGGTGGGTTTGTTTAAGCTGGCGATGGACGATCGGTTTAGTGAGGAACAGGTGGTATCTCACGACAGCAGCAGCATGGAAGCGATGCGGGTAGAGCACTCACAGGATGTAGCTCGTCTGGCCAGCGGGCTCGATGTCATCGGAGTGGATGAAGTTCAGTTTTTTGATCATGGATTCGTGGAGGTATGTCAAAAATTGGCCAACGACGGGAAACGCCTCATCGTGGCGGGGTTGGATATGGATTTTTCGGGTCGGCCTTTTGGCCCGGTACCCGATCTGATGGCTATGGCGGAATACGTAACCAAGCTTCATGCGATTTGCCAGCAATGCGGAAGACTTGCGAACCATTCTTACCGATTGTTGCCTTCCAGAGATCAAATTTTACTCGGTGCCAGCGAACAATACGAGGCGCGGTGTCGCATTTGTTTTGGTATGGGAAATATTTTGGATTTCAAATCTGTAGATAATTGATCCAAAGGAGTCTGGATTGTTTTTCTCCTTTTGGGATTTTACTACTTTTGCACCGCCATACAATTACTTGACAATTTCAATATTATGAAGGACATCAAAATAAAATCGGCCCTGATCTCAGTGTATTCCAAAGAAGGCCTTGAACCTCTGGCCCGGAAACTGAATGATCTGGGCGTCAAAATTCTTTCTACAGGCGGTACCCAACAGTACCTGGAAAGCCTTGGCATCCCGGTCCATAGGGTCGAAGATCTCACATCTTATCCCAGCATACTGGACGGACGCGTCAAAACCCTCCACCCCAAAGTTTTTGGAGGAATTCTAGCCCGTCGGGAGGCTGATCACCAAAGTCAGTTGGATGCGTATGATATTCCAGAGATAGACCTGGTGATTGTCGACCTATACCCTTTCGAAAAAACCGTGCAGGAGACCCGGAACGAAGCTGATATTATCGAAAAGATTGATATCGGGGGGATTTCCCTGATCCGTGCAGCAGCCAAAAATTTTCAGGATGTAGTCGTAGTGCCTTCGGTGAATGAATACGGCCAAATGGAGAAATTGCTCGATGAAAAGCAGGGTTTTACTTCCCTTGAAGATCGTAAAAATCTGGCCTGGAAATCCTTCCGGGTCAGTGCTGGTTACGATGATGCCATCCAGCGGTACTTTGCCCCAATGAAAGAAGTCGAGCGTTTTGAGGTACAATTTGACGGAGAACAAGAACTGCGATACGGTGAGAATCCACATCAGAAAGGATTTTTTTACGGACCAATGGAGGACGTTTTTGAGAAAATAGGAGGTAAGGAATTATCCTATAACAATCTGGTCGATGTGGATGCGGCCGTGCAGCTGATGGCCGAGTTTGTCGGGGAACCGCCTACATTTGCGGTGCTCAAACACACCAATGCTTGCGGTGTCGCGCAAAGTGAAACCGTCCTTGAGGCCTGGAAAAAAGCGCTGGCAGCCGATCCGGTTTCTGCCTTTGGCGGCATATTGATATCCAATGCCACTATCGATTTTGCTACCGCAGAGGAGATCAATCAGCTTTTTTACGAGGTACTGATTGCACCGGATTTTGAGGAGAAGGCTATTGAGTTGCTGACCAAAAAGAAAAAGCGGATTATCCTTCGAATCAAAGAATTTCACCGGATAAAACGTCAATTCAAATCCTTGCTTAACGGGGTTTTGGTTCAGGATACGGATTTGAGTAAGGAAGGATCGGCTGACCTGAAAACCGTGACGAAAGTAGCTCCTACGGAAGATCAGATTGCAGATCTGCTCTTTGCCAACGTCTGTGCAAAGCACCTTAAATCAAATACTATTGCTCTGGTGAAGAACAGGCAGCTGATCGGGATGGGATGCGGACAGACCAGCCGGGTGGACGCCTTACGTCAGGCCATCGCTAAAGCAGAGTCGTTTGGTTTTGATACCCGGGATGCGGTTATGGCCAGCGATGCCTTTTTCCCTTTCCCCGACTGTGTGGAGATCGCAGACCAGGCAGGTGTAAAAGCGGTAATCCATCCGGGAGGATCCATAAAAGACCAGGAAAGCATCGATTACTGCGACGAACATGGCATGGCGATGGTTGTGACCGGGGTCCGACATTTCAAACATTGATACCATGAAGCCGGGAAAGCACCGTCGCCACATGGTCATTGACCTGGGAAATACCCGGCTCAAAATTGGAATATTTGAATCTGACGTTCTGCTTCACACCGAAGTATACCCTGCAACCCAAAATCCGATCGAAATTTGGGAAATGTGGATCAGCCGTTGGCAACCTGACCGGATTGCTATGGCTTCTACTGCAGTGATCAATCCTGAGGTTCGGCAATGGATGGAGAACTATGGCGTGGTGGAAGTTGGGTCTCATTTAAATTATCCATTTGTCATCGAATATAAGACGCCGCTGACATTGGGGCAAGACCGCCTGGCAGCTGTATCGGCAGCTAATGCGTTGTACAAACGTACAAATGTGTTGATTATCGATTGTGGGACATGCATAACGTATGATTTGCTTCTGCGAGAAGGCAGGTACGTGGGAGGGAATATAGCCCCCGGCATCCGGATGCGGTTGCGTTCCATGCACGAGTTTACAGCTCGTCTGCCAAAGGTTGATCTTCCTGATGAAGTTCAGTGGATCGGCCAATCGACCACTGAAGCCTTACAAAATGGGGGTGTAAGTATGGCCATTATGGAAGCGAGGGGGTTGATTTTTTATTTGTTGGAAAAATATGGATCTTTAAGGGCCGTTTTGACCGGTGGAGATGCAGGGGTTTTTCATCGTCACTTACCTGGTAAAAATGATGTGGTCGAGCATCTTGTATTGATCGGTCTAAATGAAATATTGAAAAATAATGAAATATAATATCACGATCATATGTATGATCATCTTTCTCCAGACCGCCTATACGCAGGTGAGTGAAAATTTGCCCTTGTCTGCGCTGGGAATCGGTGAACTAACCGAACCAGGTACCGTGGCTGGAAACAATCTGTCCGGCTTATTTTCGACGTATTATAACGGTTACAACGTGAACCTGGTTAATCCGGCCTCGTACGCCGGGTTGGCATCCACAGCGTTTGATGTAGGTGTGGATGCCTCGTACATTACGCTGGATGATAACAAATCCACCCAAAGTTCGTGGGGGGGCAATCTGAAATACCTCTCTCTGTCTTTCCCTTTGATTAGTCCAGTGAATATCGTGTTGGATCGACGGGAACAACTCTTTAAACTCGGGATGAATATCGCCCTTCTTCCCGTCAGTAAAATGGATTACCGGATCAATCAGACTGATTTTTTAGACGATGGGAGCCGGGTGTTGAGGCAGTACGGAGGTAATGGGGGATTGAATAAACTACAGTTTGGAACCGGAGCGCAATACCGGAATTTTTCAGCGGGTTTCAATATTGGCTTCCTTTTCGGAACGATTGATAACGAAAAATCCTTATTATTTGAGGAATTACCCAATGGACACCATACCTATACGGTTCATGCGAGGAGTTATAGCGGATTATTGTGGGATGCCGGCGTTTTGTATCGCCACTATATCCGACGCAATCTTGAAAATCCCACGCGGAATTCATGGATATCTATTGGTATGTACGGAAACTCCAAATTGCCGGTCAGCGTGGATCAGAAGATTTTAACTATACGGAAAGCGAACAGTTATTCCGGACTCGATGATGCCAATCCCGATGTATCGACGATTGATACGGTGTCGCTGGTCACGGATGAAAATTTCAGAAATCATTTACCATCCCAATTTGGAATAGGTGTGTCCTATACCGCTGCGACAAGACTTCAAGTGGGAGCGAATTTTGCGATGGAGAACTGGGACAATTTTAATAATTCATTAAATATTGGAGATTTACGTAACTCCTGGTCCACTGCAGCGTCAATTGAGTATACACCCGATCCGGGATCTTTATTGGATTATTGGAGTAGGGTTTCTTACCGGGGGAGTGTTTATTTGAAAAACGACCCGCGCGTCATCGAAGGTGACGGCTTACGAAAAACCGGGGTTCAATTGGGGCTGGGGCTGCCGATTTTTCAGAAAAGACAATTGTCTTATATTAATTTTTCAGTAGATTATGGTAAATTGGCCAGCCAAACTTTCAAGGAAAATTATATCCGGTTCAATATAGGAGTGACGCTCAATAACAACCTTTGGTTTTATAAAAGGAGATTTGAATAACAATTATTAATATATTTTATAATATGAAAAAACTTGCAATTTTACTGGCGATATTGTTTGCTGTGCAGTTTGATGCATCTGCTCAATTGGCAGAATGTAAAACATGGAACGATTCCCCATTAAAAGAAGAAGGTGAGAATCATCACAGTATATATCGTCCGTTAGTTCGGAATCAAAATTATGAAAGGGCACTCCCGCATTGGCAGAAAGCGTTCGATATTGCTCCTGCAGCGGATGGAAAACGCGATTACCATTACGAGGATGGGATATTGATTTACAAGCATCTATTGGAAAATGCCACGGATGAAGCCAGGAAGGAAGAGTATAAAAAAATGATTCTCGACCTGTACAAAGGGATGATAGAATGCTACGAGAATCGGGTCATCACCATACGAGATTGCGATGAGCTATGTTACAAAGCTGTGATCGGGAAGAAATATGGTCGGATGGCTTATGATATGTTTTACCTGCTCAATGCGCCCTATAGTGAGACACTGGCTGCGATTGAGAAAGCTGTGGAGTACGGTGAGACAGGGACCGAATACGTCGTATTGGAACCCTGGGCGCACATCGTCACTTATGAATTTAAACAAGGAAATAAAACGGCTGATGAAGTCCGTGAAGTCTACGATAAAATCATGGAAATTGCCGAATATAATATCGAAACGGATATGGAGCTTGGCGAAAGTTATGATATCGTGAAGCAAAGATCAGAAGCTGTTTTCAAACCGATCGAGAAAGAAATTTTCGATTGTGAATATTTCAAAGAGAATCTGGAGCCGGTATATGCTGAAGATCCCAATAACTTTGATGTACTCAAATATGTCTACAATACACTGAGGCAGCAAGGTTGTGACGACAGCGATCCTTTCCTGGCCAAAGTTAAAGCCGAATACGAAACCCTCGCAGCTGAGTATAACGAGGAACGTATGAAAGAATACGAAGCCAATAACCCGGCCTATGCGGCGAAAAAACGGTATGACGAAGGGAAATTTGAAGAAGCTGCCGAAAAGTATCAGGAAGCGATCGATAAAGAAACTGATGACGAAAAAAAGGCTCAGTATTTATTTGCCTTGGCCTCGATTCAATTCCGAAAATTGGATAATTATCCAGCAGCGCGTGAAAGCGCTCTGAAAGCGACCGAGATACGACCCAATTGGGGACGACCTTATATGTTGATCGGCGACATGTATGCGACATCAAGCCGAAGCTGCGGCGATGCGTGGAATCAGCGCTTAGCAGTGTTGGCTGCCATTGATAAGTACGCCAAAGCTTCTGCGGTAGACTCTGATTTCAATCAGGAAGCGAGTTCGCGTATTGCCCGATACAGTGCATCGAGACCTGAGAAAGGCGATGCTTTTATGCGTGGTTTTACCGATGGAGCAACCGTTAAAGTGGGATGCTGGATCGGAGAAACTGTCACGCTCAACTTTTAAAGTTGAAGTATTGATCAAAAGGATAAGGATCAAAGGATCGATTGAATCCTCCATCCTGTAGATCGATCAGTAGAAGATTATACCTTTTGACTGGCCCATATCGCTGAAGTGACTCCCCAAAGTCCTGAACGATATGGGCCATTTTGATTTTATCGATTCATCCATGCACTGACTTAATATTTATAATTTATGGTGGTATGAAAGCTATACGTGTGCTACTAACGGGAGCTGGTGGTCAAATTGGCCAGGTTTTAGGTACCGCTCTCCAGGATCAGTACGGAGCGGAGTCCGTGTTGGCTACTGATCTAAAACCCGTATCTTCCTTCCATAATTTTGAACTACTGGATGTGCTGGACGAAAATCGGTTTGCGGCATTGATCGAGCGTTTTCGTCCCGACATGATCTATCATCTCGCTGGTATTTTGTCAGCGGTGGGAGAAAAGAAGCCCGACCTCGCCTGGAAAGTTAACACCCAGGGATGGATCAATTGTCTTAATCTGGCAGTTCGTTATGGCGTCCCGCGTGTTTTTTTTCCAAGTTCCATTGCCGTCTTCGGACCGGGTTCACCGTTGGAGGAAACGCGTCAGAATGTTCCGTTGCATCCCACGACAGTGTACGGAATAACAAAACTTACCGGGGAAAGCATCGGGGCTTACTTTTTCCGGAAACACGGCCTGGATGTACGCGGTCTGCGATATCCCGGAATCATCAGTTATCAGAGTAGCCCGGGAGGTGGAACCACGGATTATGCCGTGGACATTTTCCAACAATTACTCAATTCTGGGCAGTATGAATGTTTCCTGTCGCCTGACCGGGTATTGCCGATGATGTATATCGATGACGCAATCCGGGGAACATTGCAGTTGATGGAAGCTGATCCCGGGCGTATCCAAGTCCGCACCGCCTATAATTTTGCAGCGATGAGTTTTTCACCGGCTCAATTGGTAGACGTAATCCGTGAATACATTCCCCATGCCGCTGTGGATTTCCAACCGGATTTCAGGAATGAGATTGCCCAAAACTGGCCCCGGGTTATCATCGATGAGGAGGCTCGCCGGGATTGGAACTGGGAGGCCCGGTATGATCTTCAAAGCACGGTAAAAGAAATGATATCCCATTTGAAAGAAAAGATGAAATCACAAAGTTTAAAATAACCTATCATGTACACCATCAAAGAGTCACTTCAGGAAGAGATACAGGAAATCAAGGAACAGGGATTATACAAAAAAGAGCGCATCATCGAATCCCCTCAGCGTGCTGAAATACAGGCCAATGGCAAGCAGGTCCTCAATTTTTGTGCAAACAACTATTTGGGTCTGTCCGATGATCCCGAAGTCCTTGCTGCTGCGAAGAAGGCGATAGACTCTCATGGTTTTGGCTTATCCTCGGTCCGGTTTATATGCGGAACTCAGGATATTCACAAAGAATTGGAACGCAAGATTGCCGATTTTGTGGGGATGGAAGATGCTATTTTATACGCTGCTGCTTTTGATGCCAACGGCGGATTGTTTGAGCCGCTGTTAACCAAAGAAGATGCCGTGATCTCGGATGAGCTCAATCACGCTTCCATCATAGATGGGATCCGACTGTGCAAAGCCGAACGGTTTCGGTTTAAGCACAACGATATGGAGGATCTCGAACTACAGTTGAAAGCGGCGTCCGGATCAAGGAGGAAACTAATCGCCACAGATGGCGTGTTTTCCATGGACGGAACCATTGCCCAGCTTCATCATATCTGCGATCTTGCCGAGAAGTACGATGCAATGGTGATGATTGACGATTGCCACGCCACCGGTTTTGTCGGAAAAAATGGGCGTGGTACGCATGAGTATCGCGGGGTTATGGAACGCATTGATATAGTGACGGGAACGTTTGGGAAAGCCCTCGGAGGAGCCTCTGGTGGTTTTACGGCTGCGCGGAAAGAGATTGTGCAGATATTGCGTCAAAAATCCAGACCGTATTTATTTTCCAATACAGTCGCCCCTGCAATTGTTGGGGCCACCATTTCGGTCCTCGATCGCCTTTCATCGACGACCGAGTTTCGGGATAAATTGGCTGAGAACACAAAACTCTTTAGAACGAAAATGACCGAGGCGGGGTTTGATATATTGGAAGGAAGCCACCCCATTGTGCCGATTATGCTCTACGATGCAAAGGTTGCACAGGAATTTGCTGCGCGACTTTTGGAGGAGGGTATTTATGTCATTGGATTTTTCTTTCCGGTAGTTCCCCGGAATCAAGCCAGGATTCGTGTCCAACTTTCCTCAGCTCATGAAGTCGAACATATCCATCGTGCAGTGGAAGCCTTTATCAAGGTGGGGCGCGAAATGCAGGTCCTGTCCCTGTGATTTTAAGAGCAATGGGTTTGGAGATTGCACATGTTGTGTTATTTTTAGAGCTTTTTATCCGATTACTGGTTTTTGAAAATCAAAGCAATAATGAATATTCGTAGTTTGGTCGCATTGATTGGTGCAATAACCGTTTTGTATTCCTGTTCTCCCAAAACCGCTGAAGTGGTTTCATCACCCGATCCGGTTCCCCGTCAGGAAGAGGAGAATACCGGACCTTGTGGCACTTTTGAAGATAGCCGCTATGGGGATGATGCGATTACAGCTCATGTGTTATATCGGGATTTGTTCCGAAAGGAGCGATACGAACAGGCTTTCCCATATTGGAAAAGAGCCTTCAGCATTGCGCCTGCAGCGGATGGGAAACGAAATACCCATTTTGCGGATGGAATCACATTCTACCAATACTTCTACGATCAAACCGAAGATAACGATCTCAAGCAAAGATATGTGGATACTATTTTTATGCTTTACGATCAAATGGAAGAATGCTATGGAGAAACAGGGTACGTGTTGGGGCGAAAGGCCTTTGATCTCTATTTTAAGTATCCTGAAAGGGCTGAAGAAGGGGAAGCGTATGAATTATTCAAACAATCGATGGATATCGATCAGGATTCAGCGAATTTTTTCATACTAAATCCTTTCACAGATCTTTTGGTGCGCCGATATTTTGATGATAAAATCAGCATGGAGGAGGCTCAACAATATGCGGAGATGATTCGCAGCCGACTTGAAACAGGACTCGAAAGTGGAGAGAACGAAGCTCAATGGGCGATTATCAACGACTACGTGCCCGCCCGGTTGTCGGCGTTTGAAGGTGCAAAAGGGTTTTACGATTGTGACTATTACCTGGCCAAATACGTACCGCAGTTTGAAGAAGCTCCCGATAATTGCGAAGTCGTGACTACCGTATATCGTAGCCTGGTCTGGGGTGGATGTAACGAAGTGGGGAATGAGGAATTTGAACGAATCAAAGCGGTGTACGATGAAAATTGCAACATAGCTGCGACCGTAGCGACCACGTCCAGGTCCAGAGAAGGTTTCCAGGCATTGGAAGCCGGGGATTTTGAGCAAGCCATCGAACTATTCAACGAGGCGGCAAGCGAAACCGACGACGTCGAACGCGAAGCTCAATTGTACCTTCTGATCGCCAAAATTTATTACGGCAGCCTTAAGCGGTTCCCTGAAGCGCGTCAATTCGCTCGAAAGGCTTCGCAAGTTCGACCAAACTGGGGAGAACCCTATATACTGGTTGGAAAGTTGTACGCCAGTTCAGGTCCTTTGTGTGGTCCTGGTACCGGATGGGATAGCCAGGTAGTGGTTTGGCCAGCCATCGATGAATGGCAGAAAGCGCGAAGCGTTGATCCTGCGGCGGCAGCAGAAGCCAATGCCTTAATCAATCAATACAGCCAGTACATGCCGAGCCGGGGTGATATTTTTCAGCGGACGCTCAGTGAAGGTTCTTCGTTTACAGTTGGATGTTGGATTCAGCAGCAAACCACTATCCGGGCTGCCCCGAATTAGTCTGAAATAGTCACCATTGCCAATTGAAATGATATATTATATTAAATATCAATATGGTATTGTCTGAAAATTGAGGAATATGGCGGTCCGGCCTTACAGGTGTGAATTTGGGTTTGAAAAGGATTTTCCTGGTGGATTCCTCATGTTCTGATGATTCGGAATTGATACTCCGGAAACCCGGCTTGTAAATAGTTCATTTGACAACCAGGTAACTACCGATTCCGATGCTAATATGAATTCAACCATTCACGAATTGGTGGACATGCTAATCGGATGACCATCGTAAAAAAGGTATGAGAAATCCGATGGCTTTAGGCACCAACCAGAGAATTTACCTGGTCTTTCAGCGTTTCCAGGGTTTGAACCCCGCTGGCGGACCATTTCAACTTGCCTTGATGATACAAATGTACCGTGGGAACCGATTGGATACCCATTTCATTGGCAAACGATTGATTTTTATCAATATCGACCTTGATGATACGCACCTGGTCCTTCATTTCATCCTTAAATTGTTGCAATATCGGGCTGAAAGCCTGGCAAGGTCCGCACCATGTCGCGGTATAATCGATCAAAACCGGAACATCTCCACTGATTAATTCTTGAAAAGGTTGCTTGGACATATGTATTTCTTTTATTTATCTAAATTTGAAGTGTCTTATGCACCTTTGATAAAACACCAATTCGTCATGAAAATTATAACGCCATTATTGATGATTTGTTTATTTCTCCAATTTTCCTGTCAGAATAACGGAGATCAATCATCCAATAAAAATCAATCCATGGACGAGGAAGAACTTCGAAGAGTGACCATGTTAATCGATCCTTCACCGACCACGTATCAGGAAGATCAAATTAACAAACTGGTTCAGTATGCGCTGAACCAGGAATGGCCGGTGCATAAAACA
The DNA here is from genome assembly GCA_937952445.1 of uncultured Bacteroidota bacterium. Lineage (GTDB taxonomy): Bacteria > Bacteroidota > Bacteroidia > Chitinophagales > Saprospiraceae > Membranihabitans. Next base: position 13,829 of record CALGAA010000060.1, read on the forward strand.
GAATCGGGTTTGTTGTACTGGATCCGCAAAGAGGGGAATGATGTGCGGGCCTCCCGCAATGACGAGGTAATGGTCCGGTATAAAGGAAATTTGCTGGACGGTACCGTGTTTGATCAATCGCCCCCATCGGGTGAACCGATAACTTTTAACCTCGGCGGTGTTATCCCCGCCTGGCAGGAAGCCATTTCCCTGGTTGGAGAAGATGGTCAGATTATTATCCTGGCGCATTCTGATCTGGCATACGGGGGACGTCGAATGGGAAATGCCATTCCGCCGTATTCTCCGTTGATATTCGAAATTGAATTGATTAACGTCAATAAACGGTAAAGTAAACCCGCTTGATGGGGTTCGTTGGTCTACCCTTTTTCGCCCTGGATCCGGTCAAATAAATTGTTGAGTCGGTACATTTCATCCAGCGTTTCATCCAGGAAAAAATCAATTTCGGGGATGCGTCGGACGTGTTTTCGAATCCGGGAACTCAGGCTATTTTTTAGTCGGGGTTTTTCCTGAGTCAACTCTTCGATTACCCTGTTTTTATCGTCTCGATTGTAGACACTGAGATATATTTTGGCATAACTAAGATCTGGGCTCATCAACACGTTGGTCACCGAAACCAACGCATCCTTGTATATATACGAGCCTTCCACCTGAAGAACCATGCTAAAATTCCGTTTGATCAATTCTCCTACCTGACTTTGCCTTTTGTTTTGCATGATGGTGTGATTTTGGGTGTTGGATAAAGACAGCGAAACTCTCGCCGAAAAACCGACTCAAGGGTTCATTCGGTCTTTACCAATGAACACATGGCCAGGTCATATTTCCGGATCAGATTGATATTCTGCGTTTCGCCTACCTATTCTATACAAAGATACGATTCGAATATTGTTTTAAAGAATTAGTATTTTAGCGGTTTTGAAATAAACATCGTTCGCTTGCTTTTACCCAGTTCATACCTCTCTGGTAAAATCGAATTCGTCAAAGGAATAGGGCCGGCGCGGGCAGAGTTACTCCAGCGCGAATTGGAGATTTTTCATATCGAGGATTTGCTATTGGATTTTCCCATCCGGTACGTAGATCGGACCGTCATTACGCCCATCGCACAGGCTCGTCAGGAGGGAGAATATGTTCAGATTAAGGGTGAACTAAAGGATTTTAGGGTTGTGGGTCAGGCTCGTGGCCGTCGTCTGGTGGCTTTATTGGCCGACGAATCCGGATCGATGGAGCTGGTGTGGTTCAAGTCCATCGAATGGATTTCCAACCAACTTCGCCGAGGCGTCGAATACGTGGTCAATGGAAGGGTTTCGCGGTTCCGGAGCCAATACAATATCGCCCATCCCGAAATGGAAGCTGCGCACCAGAAAAATGTAAAAACTTTCCAGACGTTTATCCCGATTTACCGGAGTACAGAAAAACTGACCAAAAGGGGGCTCGATACCAAAGGTCGGAACCGGATTATGAAACCCTTGATCGAAAGCCTGCCACCGGACGCCTTCACCGAGTATCTTCCGGACGAATTGCTGCGCAAGTTCAAACTCCCCGGGATTTTCGATACGATTCGGTATATCCATTATCCTTCGAATCAGCAACAACTCCAGGCAGCGGAAAATCGAATCATTTTCGAAGAATTCTTTTTTCTTCAGTTGAGGATGATCAAGCAGTATCTGATTCGAAAACGAGATTTAAAGGGCCACGTATTTGACACCGTCGGAACTTATTTTCACGAGTTTTACAGCAATCATCTCCCATTTGAATTGACCAATGCTCAGAAAAGAGTTTTGCGGGAAATTCGAAAAGACATGGGATCGGGAAAGCAAATGAACAGGTTGCTGCAAGGAGATGTAGGGAGCGGGAAAACTATTGTCGCCTTGTTGTCAGCTTTGTTGGCCAGGGACAACGAATTTCAAACCGCCTTGTTGGCCCCAACCGAAATTTTGGCTCAGCAGCACTACGAATCGTTGACCGAACTCCTCGTTGGGATGAAATATCGAGTTGCCATTTTGACCGGAAAAACCAAAACCGCAGACCGGAAGGAGATTTTGCGAATGCTCCGACTGGGGGCGATCGATTTGATCGTGGGAACGCATGCTTTGCTGGAGGACCGGGTTCAATTTGATAAATTGGGTCTGGCGATTATCGATGAGCAACACCGGTTTGGGGTAGCCCAGCGGGCCAAATTGTGGAAAAAAGGGAAAAAGCTGGCGCCTCATGTACTGGTAATGTCTGCAACACCTATACCCCGGACTCTTCATATGACGGAGTACGGCGACCTCGATGTAAGCGTCATCGACGAACTGCCACCGGGTAGAAAGCCCATCCGGACTCTCCATAAAACGGAATTTCACAGATCGGATGTCATCACTTTTATGAAACAGGAAATTGCGAAGGGACGGCAGGTATACGTGGTTTATCCTTTGATCGAGGAGTCGGAAAGCCTGGATTTGGAAGACCTGAATAATGGTTACGAAAAACTGCTCACTTTTTTCCCCCGGCCCCAATACCAGATTGGGGTAGTGCATGGGCGAATGAGTCCGGAAGAAAAAGAGAAGGAAATGGAGCGCTTTTCATCCGGAACCACGCACATTTTGGTGTCTACTACCGTCATTGAGGTAGGGGTAAATATCCCCAATGCCTCGGTCATGATTATAGAAAATGCGAATCGCTTTGGTCTGGCCCAGCTTCATCAGTTAAGAGGGCGGGTCGGAAGAGGCCAATATCAAAGTTACTGTGTGTTGATGACTGGTCCACGACTGGGGGATGATGCCCGGACCCGAATCGAAACTATGGTGAGAACCAATGACGGGTTTGAAATAGCCGAAGTCGACCTGGCTCTGAGAGGACCGGGTAAAATGCAAGGGACGGAACAAAGCGGACGACTGACCTTCCGCAAGGCTGATTTGATCGAGCACCAGCACATCCTGCGCGTAGCCAGAAAAATCGCTCAATCGATATTGACCCGGGATCCGGATCTCCAATTGCCTGAGCACAAGGGAATATTAGCTTATCTTGAATCCCGACATCAATCAGCAGAATGGTGGGGACGAATCAGTTGATGTAAGCATTGTCCCGAAATCTTAAAATGTCTGGATCTCTGTATTGAACTCATGGGGGATGAATAAAAAATAAGACTTACGTTCGTTATGGCCAATGAAAGTTTGTAACTTTGCGGTGCATTAAACGGGGCACGGAAAGAGTTCGAAGTTTACGATCATTTATTTTCAACCACACGCGCATAATATGGCCAGAAAATATAAATCTACAGGATGTGCACGGATATTTCTCGTGTTGATCATCGTGGCTCCTATCGCTTTTTTTGTGGCTTCATACATTAATGGATCCGATCCTATGGAAACCATTCGATCCCTATTCAACGACGAGGAGAGCAGTACTGCAGTTGTCGGGACGGACCGTATTGACGATGATTCAGTAACAGAATTGAAAGAACAAATCGAACGTTTGGAAAAAGACGTAAACTATTACAAGGTGGAATCGGAAACCTATAAAAAACTCCTTGATGAATGCCAAAATGCACGAACGCAACAGTAGGAGTTTATGATGATACGATCACGGATTTCCTGTATGATATTTCCAAACCATGTTCCCATTCAGGCATGCATTCCTGAACCAGGCGTTCGGACAGAACGCACAGCCGGAGAAAAAGTCAAAATTAATTCCGATCAGGTCAACTCCGAAAAGCAAAAATTTATTAACTCATTACCAATCAATACAATTCAACAATGATGAAAATATTAGCCAATGATGGTATTCACCCCGCCGGTCAAAAGATGCTCGAAGAAGCTGGATTCCAGGTTGATACGACAAATATTCCTCAGGATCAGCTCCCGAAAAGACTGCAGGAATACACCGCTGTGATCGTTCGCAGTGCGACAAAGATCAGAAAGGACCTGATCGATCAATGTCCCGACCTAAAGGTGATTGCCCGCGGTGGGGTAGGAATGGATAACATCGATGTCGAATACGCCCGGGGGAAGGGATTGACTGTGGTGAATACCCCTGCCGCCAGTTCCCAATCGGTAGCTGAATTGGTGTTTGGACATGTTTTGTCCTTGTCCCGCTTCATTCATTTGTCCAACCGTGAAATGCCGCAAATCGGTACAACGGAGTTCAAAAAACTCAAGAAAGCCTATTCGGCAGGTCGGGAGCTCAAAGGAAAAACGTTTGGCGTGATTGGATTGGGCCGGATCGGTCGTAAAGCAGCTGAAATGGCATTGGGTTTGGGGATGAAAGTCGTGGGAACGGATCCGATGATCGATGAGGTCATACTGGAATTGCCACTCCATCCATCGTACGATCACAAATTTTCTGTGAAAATTCCATCAGTTTCGTTGGATGAGGTCCTCGCTGAGGCGGATGTCATTACCCTGCACGTGCCCGGAGGGAAAATCCTCGGTGCTGATGAGCTCGCCAAAACAAAGAAAGGAGTGATTCTTGTGAACGCTGCACGTGGTGGAGTGATAGATGAAGACGCCCTTCTGGCAGCACTGGAGTCCGGTCAGGTATCAGCTGCAGGCCTCGATGTATTTGTGAATGAACCCACACCACGAGAGGAATTGTTAAGGCATCCTCAGATTTCGGTCACTCCCCATACAGGTGCTTCTACCAATCAGGCTCAGGAAAATATCGGGATCGAACTGGCCGAACAGATCATTGAAGCATTGAAATAAACATTGTCCTGCAGAAGAGCTATTCCGGGACTGGTTTCAAAACTTGTATTGGTATTGCATACTGATATAATATATGTACCAGGAAATATCTTCTGCAGGATTTTTCATTAGCGGAAGAACGGACCGATGGTAGGATATGGTCATGCCATGGTGGTGATTAAACCAAAACCCCATACCGGCTTGAATACTTACATCATCCTTTTGTAAAGGGCGCAGGTCCTTCTCCCACTCCGGGAAATTGATTTTTGTATTTACGATGCGGCCATACGCTATGCCGATGTCAAAATGAATGCGTGGCAGGCCATTGTCCCACCAGGTCAGATACGAAGCATATACCGGAATTTGGGCCATGTGGATGTTGATCGACCGTTTAACATCCGTGAATGGACTATTTCGTGAACCGGCGTTTCGGTACAAGAGCCTGACGTGAGTCCGCCACATGTCCGATATGCGGTAAGACACATCCAGCCCCCCCTCATATCCTATGCGGTGGTAACCAGCCAACTGGTCTCCTCGAATCTGGGAAAAGTTGACTCCTGTAATAATTTGAGCCTCAAAAACGTTTCCTTGAGAATAGGTCTGACTTGTACTGATCAATACGCAAATTATTGTTAAATTGGCCACGGTTACCCTTGCTCCGGGAACAAAAAGCGAAGAGATCGATTTGATTACAGTGTTGACCATGAAGTGGATTAATAATGAAAGTGCTAACTATACGTAATATCGGTATTTTTATTACAATGGTATTATGGCCATTGGCTCAGCTTTGGTCCCAACAAGTGATTACGCTTGACAATCCGTCCTTCGAAGATTTTCCACAACACAGTACGCCCCCCAGGGGATGGACCGATTGTGGTTTTCCCGACGAATCACCGCCTGACGTCCAACCATCGGGAAAATGGGGTGTTTTCTGGCCTGCTATGGATGGCAATACCTATCTGGGAATGGTCACCCGTCAGAATGATACTTATGAATCCGTAGGTCAGCGCATGAATGGAATTCTGTGGGCGGGAACGTGTTACCAGATTTCATTTTTCCTTTGTAAAAGCCCCGTGTATTTTAGTAGAGTTAACGTGGGCGTAGGCACTGAAAGAATCACCTCCACCGAACAAAATTTTATCACCCCCATCAAACTCCGAATCTGGGGGGGCAATGATATGTGCAACAAGGAAGAGTTGCTCGGCGAGACCGGCCTGGTCACTAATAATGAATGGGAGCGTTACCACATAAAGTTATCTCCACAGAAAGGGAATTACCGATATATTTTTCTGGAAGCCTATTATGAAACTCCCATTTTTTTCCCCTACAATGGTAACGTCTTAGTTGATGATGCGTCTGATATCATCGCCCTTGAAAATTGCGATGCAGAATTGAAAGAAGAGGAGGACATGGTAGCGGCTCCGGAAGTTCAGATTATTGATCCGGTTGAAAAAATCAATGAAAAGGAGATGATTTACCGATTGCGGGCCAGGATCAAAAACGTGGATTCACCAGATCGGGTATTTATGGCCGTCAATAATTATGAGATCAAGGATTTTAAATTCAACGTGGTGAATGGCGAGTTAACTTCCTATTTGAAATTATCACCCGGTCGAAATATCATAAAAGTGATCGGCAGTAACCGGGCTGGAACGGATACTGATTCGACCTTTATCCGTACGACCGACCCGCTGGCAGCGGTCAATCATGTCCCGGAAACGCCAACGGTGAGGAATGCAAATACGAGGGCAGATGAAGTCATCGATGTCCAGGATTATAAATTAGCCAATTCTGATGGGGAAAAATCACTCAAAAAGGGCGATATTATCAATTTAGAACATCTGCAATTTAAAGCAAATAGCCATGAGCTCAGTGAGGAAGATGGAGAAATCCTGGACGAACTCTTCCGATTCATGCGTGATTATCCTATGATCGAAATCGAAATCGGTGGGCATACCAACGCCATTCCCGATAGCGATGTGTGTATGAAAATCAGCCAGGCCCGTGCCCGGGAAGTAGCCAGATACCTGGTAGAACGGGGAATCGATTACAAACGTATGGTAGCAGTAGGCTACGGGAAAAAGTATCCGATCGCTACGAATTCTACCCCGGAAGGTCGTAAACGCAACCAGCGGGTGGAAATCAAGATTCTTAAAACGGGTATGTAAGCCCGCAATCTCTTCCCCTTTGCTCACCCTCCTATGTCCTTCCGTACTTGATCCGGAAAGTAACTTCATTCCGGACTTGACCCGGAACCTTCAATTACCATTGTCGTATTCAGCAGGTAAAGAACTTCAGGATATTCGGTAATTCCCTGAGAGACAAGCTTTGTCCACTCGGCAACGTTGTGAAAATACGATCCCAAAAATAAATCATCATAACCATCCTGGTCAAAATCCCCGGCTTCCATGACGAGCCATTTGCCAGATGCAGCCTCTGGAAGATAATGACCTACAAACATCCCGCCTCCGGTGTTTTCCAGGTATACAAAACCTTTTTCGGGCTGATCTTCATTGTCATAAAATGCGATGGCCGCAATATCCAAATCTCCATCCCGGTCAAAATCCCGGGCAATTGCTTTGGTGCATCCGTTCATGGGGTAAAACATATCTTCTTCAAACTGATTTTCTCCATTGTTCAAATAGATCCGGATTCCATGATACGGTTTGTCAATCGGTGATAAATCCCAATTGTCCCCATTTGTAATTAGCAGGTCATCGAAACCGTCTCCATTGAAATCGGCGAGTTGGAGATGACTCAAACCGTGTACCGGAGAAAATTCAAGCACGGTTTCCCGCTTGAATTTACCGTCTCCCTGGTTGTAAAATATATCAACACTTTCCCACGATTGAGCCATTAGGGCCACAATATCGGGGAGGCCATCCTGATTCAGATCCTTGATTAGCGTCATTCTTGCACCAGGCAAATCACGCAAAACATAAGGGTCCTGAAAGTTGTTTGACCAAATCAATCTCCCTCGATGATGACCAAATTCAGATATAACCACATCATTCATCTGATCACCATCCAAATCGGCGATCGAAAAATGGGTTGGACGCATTAAATTTTCGAAAACGGTATGAAAGGATGAAGAGGTATCCCTATTTGAAATCAGTAAAGCTCCCCGGGCTACATCGGATGGTTTGACGCTACCAATGGTCAACAAAGCTTTTCGCCCATCGGGGTAGATTTTAAAATCAGCCGCCGGGCTGGGTAACTGCCATCTTCCACTGAAATGACCGGTAGGAGCAAGTGCGTATAGCGTGGTGTGATCACCGATATATAACTCATGGTGGAGGGTATCGTAATGAAGCAGCGTGATCTGGGGAATTTCTTTTTCATCAATATCGATAAAATGGGGTAGAAAAGGTGCTGTAGATTCAGAAACAATGTACATGGTTGTAGCTTTGTACAAGCTGTCAGGGGCATTATCGATGTAGTAGTCCATAATGGTTTCCCATTCATCCCGCGAGAGTAAAGGAGAATCCGGATAAATTTCCAGCTCCCGAATGATTGCGGCCTCCGCATCCGGAATGTTATCCAGCGGATCGTATGCCATCAAGCGGATGCCCAGTCGGCGCCCCATATCAGGCAATACGGTGTTTTTCCACGTTTCTTTATTGAGTAAATCCGGAGAAGGAAATTGGTGACAAGACCCACAATGCATCCGTGCGACTTCTTCCCCCTCGATAGCGATAGAGGGGATGTGGGAGATAAAGTTGCTTTTATAGATAAAATATCCGGCCACCCCAACTAAAATTACCCCGGCTATCAGAAGTTGATTTTGCTTTTTCACGGATCTTGTTGTGGATGGTTAACAGTTGCTATTCCGATCTAAAATAGCATTTAATCTGGTAATAATCGGTGGAACAACTTCATATGCCAGATTATTAAGGATGTAGGTACTGATTCCTGCAAGGACGATAGAAGTGAACATCAAAACGCCGCAGTCAGTTTCATATGAGAAAGAAAAAAACAGGGGCGGAAATGATGGTTTCCACCCCTGCATGTTCCCGATATCGTTTTCTAAGCCGAAAATTTTATGGGTATAGGTATCGTACAGATGCTGTCAATTCACGTCCCAGAAAATTTTTGTAGTCAGGTTGTCATTGGATCGGACAGCCTCATAATTCGACGCATTGTAAGTCAGTTCCTCCCCGGGAATTCTCCATCGAACCGGGGGAGCAGGCTGAGTGCTGGAATTGTCCACCCAGAAAGTAAGATCAGGCACATCCAACCTTCGGACTTCTGCCCAGTTTTGGTATGGTTGAACGATATTAAAATGAACCCACTTTTGCATTCCGATCAATTCGATTTTGTCGACCTGTGAGGTGGCGCCACTCCAGTTAACCGGATCGGAAGCCAACAGGTTGTTGATTTCGCTTTGAGTAGGTAATGCTGGATTCCCTGAGATAGAACTATTGCTATTTTCCCGTATGGTGTAGTAAAAGTCAATCGATTGTCTGATGCCTTCCTCGTAGGCTTCTTTCGCCGCTGCATCGTTTCCGGCTTTCAAATAGTGCTCGGCTTTGATAAAATTAACCTCCGAAGCGCTGATCAAAACCCCCGGGAAGAATTGATTCTCACTATACGTGGAGCGGTTGTAAAAAGCGATTTCTCCATCACTGACCATAGCCTGTTGGGAGGTTCCATCCATTAAGGGATCCAGTCCTACGTAATTGCCATCGGCATTGGTTCCGGGTTCAAACATGACGCGTAACCTGGGATCATCGGATGCATTGAGAAAATCAATCATAATTTTACTCGCATCATCTCCATCCCAACCATCGGAATTGATTCCTTGTTGGAAACCAGAAGAGTTGATGGGTGTACTTACATCATACACATCGATTTGGATGTTTTGATCGTTGTTGTTCACCACTGGAAATTGATTAGCGTTGGAGAGAATTTCCGTAATTTCTGAAGTAGCTCTCCCAGAAAATTCCGAACTCAACGAAACCCGGTTGAGCATTCTCAGCCGGAGGGAATTCACGAAACGTTTCCACAACTCCACATCGCCGTTATTGATTATATCCTGTGCGCTGAAAGATGCTTGAAAACCCTCGTTCAAAGATATCGAGTTCAATTCAGTAGCAATGGTTTTCAACTCATCCAACATATGAGCATATATTTCCTGA
>CALGAA010000061.1 GCA_937952445.1 uncultured Bacteroidota bacterium
GATCCACGTAAGCTCCTTCGATGGGCGTTCCTTCTTCGTCATATACCTGCTTGTACACGAGGTAGGAAAACGGTCCAAGACCCTCCAGGTGGGTCTGTACTGAGTTACCGGTTCCACCGGAGATTCCCCCCACAAACTGTTGATCGGGTAAATTGGTCACGGTATTTTCATTGAATGCCATATTAAAATCAATCGCCCATTCCAAAGTGGATTTACGGACCGGTACGACATTAATCAGCCATTCAACCCCTTTGTTTTCCATATCTCCGATGTTCGCCGCGATGCGGTTTCCGAAGTTGGTAAAAGGGTCGATGATCGTGTTGCTGATCAATTCCCTGGTCTCTTTGCGGTACAGGTTTAAAGATCCAAAGATACGCCGGTTGAAAAAGGAGTAGTCCAGACCAGCATTCAGGGTTCGGCCTACTTCCCAACGAAGGTTGTCATTGACTGGTTCCGGTCGGTACGTTTGGTAAAACGTATTTCCAAATTGGTAATTCGCGGTGGATTGGCTCCCGGAATACCGGGTCAGAAAATTATAGTCTCCCAATCCATTGACGTTGCCCACCTCACCATATCCCATGCGGATTTTAAGTTCGTCTACAGCGCTGTTCACCAGGAAGTTTTCGCGATGAAGACTCCAGGCTACGGCAACGGAAGGGAAATAACCCCACCGGTCGTCCGGATTGAGCTTGGAAGAAGCATCTGCCCGGAGGGTGGCAGTTATGAGATATTTTTGTTGAAAATTGTAGTTCATTCGTCCAAAGTAGGAGAGGAGAACGTTTTTGGAAAGATCATAAAATTCGTAAACGTTTCCTTGTTTTTCGGCTTCACTGTCGTAGTTGTAATTGTCGAAATCAAACGATTGGTATGAATATCCCCCGACGACATTCAGGAAGTGATTGCCCACATCTTTCTGGTATGTGAGGTAAAAGTCAAATAATTTGTTGGTGGCTTCCTGAGAATACCGGGTCAAAGAACCTGTAAATGACGGATCTGACGTGGGGATGAGTTCCGAGGTCACCCTACGACCGCCGCTATTGGAGAGATCCAGACCAGCGTTGACCGTGGCGGTAAGATCAGGGAAGAAATGGAGCTTATAGTTGACTTTGGCATTTCCGATAAACCGTCGCACCTCCGATGTGTCGTCGATCAGATTGAGCAAGGCTACCGGATTGGTGGGGGCCAGGTTGATTTGATACCCATTGTTTCCGGTCCAGGTGGTATAACCCCCAAATTGAGATTCCGGATCATATACCGATTGTGTTGGGTCAAACGCAACTGCGTTGCCAATGGCGCCACGATCTGCAAATGCATTTTCGGTATATGCCCCCCGTGCGTTCAATTCCATGGTAATGTGGTCGTCGAGCAGGGAGGGATTGAGGTTGAGCGATGCGGTCATGCGCTGGAATTTATCACCCAGGAGGATCCCATTGTGATCCGAATATCCAGCTGAAATTCGCATGGGAACGCCAAATAGGCCACCGCGCGCGCTCAAAGCGTGGTCCGTACCCAGGGCCGAAGTATAAATTTCATCCTGCCAGTCGGTGTTGGCGGAACCCAACCGACCGACTGCATCGGCTTTGCCCGACGATTGGACAACCGTCCGAAACTGGTCTGCTGTCAAGACATCGGTATAGCCATCGGGCTGAAAAGAGGTGACCGATCCGGAATAATTGAACGTGAATTCACTGGCACGACCCTTTTTTGTGGTAATCATAATCACCCCATTGGCCGCCCGCGCTCCGTATATTGCGGTGGCTGAAGCATCCTTGAGGACAACCATGTTTTCGATGTCATTGGGATTGAGATCGTTCAGCGGGCTCGCCGTGGCGTGCGTCCTGGCGGAGAAGATTCCGGACGAGGTGGGAGTCGGGTACTTCTCGGCGCCCTGGCGCACACCATCGATGTAGATGAGCGGCTGGTTGCTCTGGGAGACGCTGACCGAGCCCCGCAATCGGATCTGCGCGCCCGCGCCCGTCATCCCGGCCGATTCGTTGAGGATGAGGCCCGGCACCCTGGATTGGAGGAGGTGCTCCACATTCGCGACCGGCTCCTCGACCTGCGCCAGGCTGATCTGGCCGA
>CALGAA010000062.1 GCA_937952445.1 uncultured Bacteroidota bacterium
GCTCCAGGTTTGGCCTGGCTTGCGGCTTTATCTTCACGGCGGGGTTAACTTTGAACCCTACCGCAAGCAATTTGACCAGCTTATTCCCCGGGAAGATTTCATTTATCAGGAAGTTTACAACGCTTCGGAAGGATATTTCGGCACCCAATTTCGCCCCAAAGATGACATGATTCTACTTTTGGATCATGGCGTATTCTACGAATTTATCCCCATGGACGCATATGGGAGTGAAGATCCTCCGGTAATCCCGCTCGAAGACGTCCGGACCGGGGTCGATTATGCAGTGATCATCTCGACTTCGTCAGGGATCTGGCGTTATGAAATAGGAGACACGATTAACTTTACCAATACTGATCCCTACCAATTTCGGATCACAGGGCGCACACGTCAATTTATCAACGCCTTTGGTGAGGAGGTAATGATCCACAACACCGATATGGCCATCAGTGAAGCAACGCGGCGAACCAACTGTGAAATTAAAGATTATACGGTAGCGCCCAAATACCTGGAGAACGGTGACAGGGGTCGACACGAATGGTTGATCGAATTTCAGCGTCCACCGGATAATCTGGATCAGTTCGCCAGTGTGCTGGACCAGGAACTGCAAAAAATAAATTCCGATTATGCAGCCAAACGGACCAGAAACCTGGCTCTGGAAAACCTATCCGTCACTGCATTACCGTCCAATACATTCGATCGATGGCTCAAACATCAAAAAAGGCAGGGTGCCCAGGTCAAGGTTCCCCGGCTGGCCAACGACCGAAGATACGTAGAAGACATCCTTGAATTGGTACGCAAGAGCGAAAATGCAGCAAAATGACCGATATTATCCAACAACATTTTGGCCTGGAACAATCGAGGAGTACGGAGGAAGAACTTCGGGCCTGGCTGGCCAACCGCATCGCATATATGTTGGACCATGAAACTGATTTGCTGATGAGTACCCTCTACCGACTCGACGTAGAAGAAAGCAAAATTCTTCGTGTACTCGCATTATCCGATCAATCCAGTATTCCCACGGGGCTCGCAGACCTTGTCCTGGAACGACAACGTTTGCGACAGGAAACCAAACAAAGCTACCGCGTGGATCGCGATGATTTTTACTGGGGCGAAGATGAATAATCAGGACTATTATGTCTTAAGGCGAGTCTAATGCTAATCCAGTAAGCCACTGACTTTCAATACAATAGACAACAATAAAACTTCTTTAATACAAGGATATTTGGATAGGTTTGCAACAACAATGTAGCTCGTACATACCTCTCAACATCAGCTCAAAATGGAAGAATTTTGCAATCTTTTACATTTGCAGTATTTCCCATATGAAAGGGATTGCAGTATTTTGATGTTATATTTCCATCGTCCTTTCAGGACTCAGTACCCGTATTAATACCCTTCGATGGGCTGAAGCTCGTCACTGTTGCATCATTGTCCTTTCAGGACTCACCCTTGATCGTTACTTCAGGAAAATAATTTCTGAATTTGTGAAGAGACCATGTAGTATGCACTATACGCGGTTTAGCTTCTTCGATATGACAAAACAAAACCTCATCATACCTATCACGTAGGTAATGCCCTGCGTTTAGATTATTAAAATCTGATAAAATCCTTCTTTCCCAGACTGTCTGGAGTGGATAATCCGAGATAGCGCCGGGACTCATTCTTGATACCTGATCTTCGCTCCTTAAAATGAAGCATTCCCTGGCGTCCTGGGAAAAGGAATCACGTCACGGATATTGGACATACCGGTTACAAACTGAACCATCCGCTCAAAACCAAGCCCATATCCACTATGCGGGCAGGATCCAAATTTCCGGATATCCAGGTACCAGTATAATTCGTCTTTCGGAATATTCAATTCATCCATCCGCGCGACCAAAACATCCAGGTTTTCCTCCCGTTCAGACCCACCGACGATTTCGCCAATCCCCGGGAACAAAATGTCCATCGCCCGGACGGTCTTATTATCTTCGTTCACCTTCATGTAGAACGATTTGATTTCTTTAGGATAATCGTAGAGGATTACAGGTTTCTTGAAGTGCTTTTCGACGAGATACCGCTCATGTTCTGACTGAAGATCGGCGCCCCATTCTTCGATGACAAACTTAAATTTCTTCTTCTTATTGGGCTTGGAATTCAGCAATATATCGATGGCTTCCGTATACGATATTCGTGCAAAATCATGTTCGAGGCAAAATTGCAGTCGGTCGATGAGATTCATCTCCGGTCGTTCGTTCCTGGGTTTTTGACTATCCTCTTTTTCCGCCTGCTGATGGAGAAACTCGAGATCTTTTTTGCAATGGTCCAACGCATGGCGGATTAAGTATTTCAACATTTCCTCGGCCAGATCCATGTTGTCGTACAAATCATTGAAGGCCACTTCTGGTTCCACCATCCAAAATTCGGCCAGGTGCCGGCTTGTATTGCTGTTTTCCGCCCGAAAAGTGGGACCAAAAGTATAGACCTGCCCCAGTGCCAACGCCCCAAGTTCAGCCTCCAATTGGCCAGAAACGGTCAGATTGGTTTCCCGTCCGAAGAAATCTTTTTTGAAATCGACCTGCCCCTGCTCGTTGAACGGAATATTAGCAGGATCCAACGTCGTCACCCGGAACATTTCACCTGCTCCTTCCGCATCAGAAGCCGTAATAATCGGGGAATGGAGGTAATAAAATTTTCGCTCGTGAAAAAAAGTGTGGATCGCATACGCCAGTTGATGCCGAATGCGAAACACGGCTCCAAATGTATTGGTGCGAAATCGGAGATGCGCGTTCTCCCGAAGGAATTCTTTGCTGTGTTTTTTAGGCTGGATCGGATAGGTTTCCGGATCAGACTCCCCATATATCACGATTTCATCGGCATGAATTTCGATGGCCTGGCCTTTGCCCCGGGATTCAACCAGGGTTCCAGTAGCGCCCAAAGCCGTACCCGGATGAATTTTCCTGAGTATGGAATCATCCGTTTTGCCGCGATCAATGACGATTTGTAAATTGTCAAAATCACTCCCATCATTGAGCGCTACAAACTGATTATTTCGGAATGAGCGCACCCAACCTTTCACGGTCACTTTTTCTCCAATCGGCTTCGTTTCCAGTAGCTGGTCAATTCGTGTTCGTTTGTTCATTGTTGATTTTATTGAAGAACCTGCTTGGTATCCAAACCGCAAAAATAAAGGATCACAGCCAATTAGGAACCACGAAACACTTTATTTAAAAATTTTAATGAAAAATTAAGCACGTTCCTGAGGGTGAATTCGTATAATGTATCAGAATATAAATCACCAACATGAAAAAAATATTGTTGCTCCTATTGGTTTTCCAATTATCGTCCTGCGATGTGTTGCAGGAATTGGCCGGAGAAGGTGGGCTGTCCACCTCTCAGATTGGAGAAGGGCTTAAGCAGGCGTTATACCAGGGTGCTGAAAAAGCAGTTCGGGAATTTTCCCAGGATCCCTCATTTCTTACGGAAGGCACGAATGTAAAAATACCACCTGAAGCAATTGAAGTTATCCGAACCCTGAGCAATGTTCCTGTCGTCAATCAATACGTCAACCGGTTTACGGATAAAGTCACCCAGGCGACAACCGATGCCGTCGAAGCTTCACTTCCCATTTTTAGAAGCGCTATTACCCAACTCACCTTCGCTGATGCTTACGATATATTAATGCGGGGTGAGAAAGATGCGGCGACCCGATATCTGGAAGGGAAAACCTATGATCCATTGTATCAGGAATTTAGCGCTATCACCCAGCAAAATCTTGAAAATGTCGGAGCACTTGAAGAATGGGGAAAGATCGCAGAACTGTACAACAGATTGCCTTTTAAGGAAAAAGTCAACCCGGATTTTAACGGCTTCATCTCCGATCTGGCCCTCAAATCAATCTTTCAACGAATCGAACAGGAAGAACAGGGAATTCGGGAAAATGTCGCTCTGCGTACGACGGATTTGATGCGTAAGGTGTTTGCAAAACAAGACCGCGGCAGTCAGGGTGGAAATCCACTAAATCAGTTTTAGTCATCCGCCTGGGGAACATCAAATTTGACATCCGTCCAAAAAAGTCGTAGAATTCTGAGGCATGGGCCCCATAACATATAAATCAATACAGGGAATCATGGCCGGTGGATCAGGGATCTTTGGACG
>CALGAA010000063.1 GCA_937952445.1 uncultured Bacteroidota bacterium
TCATGAACCACCACGATACCCCCCACCTTTGTGCCTTTTTCAGCATGTATCTGGGTGGGCATGGACAACAACCCCTTGATTTTGCCGCCACCCCGCGGTGAATTGTATTCGATCATTTTGGACTCGAGATTGGGATCTTCGGGGTTGGTGATCAGGGTATTGCGGTAATCCGGCAGCAAATATTCCAGTAACGCAGGTACGGTCAGGCCTCCAACGGCGTAGAACGACAATTTTTCAATAAATTCTCTGCGCTGAATTTTATTGTGTGCATACTGATCATACAGCTCAAACACCTCCTGATTGATCTGATTTTTGTTAATCTTCTTCATATTCCCAGTGGTTTTAATTTACAAATTTTGCCATAAAAGGCTCCTTATATACCCGGCCGATGGGGATGGTTTGATGATCGCCAAGATAGATTTGATTGCCTACGATTTTCCGGATTTTCTCCACGTTGACGATGTAGGATTTGTGTACCCGGGTAAAATGATTGGGATTGAGGTTGTTTTCCCAATGTTGGAGTGATTCGGAGGTTAAGTATTTTTTATCCGCCAGATAAATCTCGGTATAGTCCGAGTCAGCTTTGATAAAATGAATGTCGGGAATGTGGATTTTGATGTATTCATATCCTGACTTTATAAACAAATCTGTCGAAGTGAATTGGTTTTGTGCTGGGCCCGAAGAGGACTCGTTTTGCAGGGCAGCTTTGGCTTTGGTGACTGCTTTAAGAAATCGCTGAAACGAAAAAGGTTTGAGCAAGTAATCGACGACATCCAGCTCGTAACCCTGAATCGCATAATCCTGAAATGCAGTAGTGAAGATAATCTTTGGCGGTTGGGAAAGAGATTTGAGAAAATCCAGGCCTGAAACTTTCGGTAGATGGATGTCGAGAAAAATTAAATCAACTTTTTCCTGCCGTAAGTATTCCAGAGCGGAAATGGCATCAGAAAAAGTAGCTTTGAGTTGGAGCGTGCCGATGTCCCGAATGTATTTTTCGAGAATCCGTCGTGCCGGTGCCTGGTCTTCAATGATGATGCATTCCATAACCCGGTTACTGGGTTTGATTCAACAAAATGGTGAGGTCCACTTCAAACTTGCCTACATCTTGTGATATTCGCAACTTATGGGCATTGGGATAGATCAAATCCAAACGTTTCTTGACGTTCTCCAGTCCGATGCCCTGAGACAAATCGTGGACGTTGGACTGATCAAGATAGTTATTTTTACATTGAAAATGAAGTTTATCATCATCCGTCATCCAAATTTTAATTTGGATATAGATTTGATCGACCTGGCTGGAGGAACTGTGTTTAAAAGCATTTTCTACAAATACCATCAGGATCAGGGGTGCAATCTGATAACCGGATTTGATATTATCGATTTGAACATTCACCGTACCCCGACCTTCAATCTGCATTTGACTCAGATGAATAAAATTATTCAACTGGTCGATTTCGCGGGACAAAGGCACATAACGCGCTTTACATTCGTAAAGCATATAGCGCAAAAATGCCGACAACTCCAGAATCATTTCGGACGTTCTCGGTGAATTTTCGATCGACAGGGCGTAGATATTGTTGAGATTGTTGAATAAAAAATGGGGATTAATCTGTGATTTAAGGAATTGCAACTCGCTTTCCTGGATCGTGCTTTTGAGGGTTTCTACTTCGCTTTGCTTTTCAAGCAAGTCCCAGGCAAATTTAAACGCACAAATAATCGTGATGGAGGGTAAGCTTCCGAGAAGATTGAAAAAAACGCCCAAAAATCGGGTTCCCCGTGTATCCGGATAAAATATTTTCTCCAGGATACCTTCTTCGACAAAAATCACCATGGCGATAACGAGGGCAAAATACAATACAAATTGGAAATACTTTTTGGTATACAGATACCTGGGCAGCAATATATAGCTGATAATCAATGCTCCCACCACAAAATTGAGAAAAAAGATAATCTGGAGGGGATTGATACCAGGATGACGCCGATCGAAGGAGTAAAAAATAAACACGACCACAATGACGATCGTTAAAAAGATGTATTCCAAAAATGGGGCAAGATTGATTCTTTTAGTCATGCGATGAAATTACACTTTGGAATCTACGCGAATATATTTTATCCGTAAACTACGCTAATTCACGGACAAACAGCAGAGTTCGCGGGATGGTCCCACAATCTGTCGATGGCCGGTAAAAAAAAGCCATTCACCGATCTTTATTCCTTTTCGTGTAAATGGGACTCATATTTGTTTTCCATATCATAATTCATTTTTATGAATTTTTCCAGGTCGTATCTGCCAGGTATTCTCATTCCAGCGTTGTGGGTATCATTTGGAAAAAATTCTGTGGTTTGGTGTTTTATTTCTGGAACATGGGAATTACGAACCAGGTAAATGACCGTGGCCATCTTTTTAAATTAAATAACGCTAAAAAAATGAAGAAAGCAGAAAATATGACCCTATAGATTCACTGAAGCTTCCAGTCGAATTTTTAGCCATTTTTCCGCCCTTTTATATCTGATAAAACAACCAACTTAAAACCCGTAAATAGCCAATATGAAAAAATTATTTGTCGCCCTTTTCTTGATCGGAACCATTCAAATTTCGGTATGGGGTCAATCCGAAACTTTTATCATTCAGGGGACCATTATCGATGCTGCCTCAGATGACCCGATCCCCTATGCAACGGTGATGGTCAATGACAAACAAACCCAACGAATGCTAACTGGTACCTCCACAGAGGAGGATGGCTCCTTTCGGGTAACCACCTCCACGACCGATATCGTTCTTCAAATCAGTTTCATGGGATTCGAGTCCAAAACAATCACTGATTTGGATTTTGACAACGGCATGGTCAGTCTTGGTGCCGTCAGACTTGAGACCAACAGCCAGGTTTTAGATGAAATCATGGTGGTAGGAGAAAAATCGACGATGGAATTTGACCTGGACAAACGGGTTTTTAATGTGGGAAGTGACATCAGCAGTACCGGTGTCAGTGCCCTGGAAGTACTCAATAAGGTACCATCAGTGAATGTGGATATCGAAGGGCAGGTCCAACTCAGGGGTAATTCAGGCGTACAAATCCTGATCAATGGAAAGCCCTCTGTATTAGCTGACGAGCGAACAAATGCCCTGGGTACCATCACGGCCGATATGATAGAAAGTGTGGAGGTAATAACCAACCCTTCCGCACGCTACGATGCCGAAGGGACAGCCGGAATTATCAATATTATTCTGAAAAAAGAAGAAAACAGAGGTCTGAATGGCTCCATCACTGCCAATACCGGGTTGCCGGACAACCACAGCCTGGGATTGAGCATGAACAAACGAACCGACCATTTTAATCTGTTCACCCAACTCGGTGCGGGGTACCGATCTCATCCATACGACCGCCAGTCCATAAATCGCGACAAAATCAACAACACCAGCCTCGAGAACGATGGGACCTCATATCGGGACGAAGTATTTTATAATTTCACCCTGGGCACCGATTACCACATCAATCAATACAACATCATTACTCTTTCGGGCAATTTCGCGTATGAAATTGAGAAACAACCATCCCGGACCAATTATACCTTGTTCAACTCGGAAAACCAACCGATTTCCACCTGGTACAGGGAAGAAACGACTGAAGCAACTAATCCCAAATGGCAGTACGATTTGCAATACAGCAAGGAATTTAGCAATCACAAAGACCATCTTTTGTTGTTTAGTGCCGTCGGTAGTTTTTTTGGAAAGGACCAGTCGTCCGAATTTACGAACAACGCATTAACGGGGGCGGTCGCTGAATATGACCAGAGGACCCGGACGGATTTTCAGCAAGCAGACTACACTTTCAAGCTTGATTATACAAATCCGATATCCGAAGCTTTCAAAATTGAAACCGGAGGTCAATACCTTATCAATGACGTGGGAAATGATTATGCAGTGTCGGCTCTGGAGGGCAACGAATGGAT
>CALGAA010000064.1 GCA_937952445.1 uncultured Bacteroidota bacterium
GCGTCAGCCGGATATTAGATTATCTGGAAGAAAAAGGCCTGGCGGAGAACACCCTGGTGATTTACATGGGTGACAATGGGTTTATGTTGGGTGAACATGGGCTGATCGATAAAAGACAAGCCTACGAGGAATCGATGCGCGTGCCAATGCTGGCCTGGGCTCCCGGATTTATCGAAGCTGGGTCCACGATCAAGGAGAACATCCTCAATATTGATATAACCCCGACAATTTTGGATATAGCGGGCACTCAAATGCCTTCTGATTGGGTTGTCGATGGTCAGTCGTTTCTTCCTATATTAGCGGGCAGTCATCCCGACAACTGGCGTACTGAATTTATGTACCAGTACTACTGGGAACATGCTTTTCCGCATACCCCCACCACGTTTGCCATCCGGGGGCCGAGGTACAAATACATATACTATCATGGAGTATGGGATAAAAATGAATTTTACGATCTGGAGACCGATCCCGCGGAAATGCACAATCTAATTGATGCTCCAGAACATCGTCAACGCATACACGAAATGCAAAACACGCTGTTTGATTTTATGGCGGCAGAAAACGCTACTGATGTTAAATTCCGTCGACCTGCTAATTTTAGTGCCAACGAGCGGAAATTGCATTGATTTTTTGTAGAAAAGGTAAAAAAAATAGTGGGCGGCAAAAATAAATTGATCTTTTAAATAGTCATTATTGAAAGAAACAGCATACGATCCCGGCCGATAAAAGCAAGGTACAACCCCTACAGAAATAGCGGTAGAGAAGATTTTGATGGAGAGATTTTATAAGGATTAAAATCGATGACGTATGATCTATGTATGGATATCATTACACCTATTGCTTGTTTTAGGCTGTTCAAAAACCGACATGATCTCTGAGGATTTACCACCCACAGGGCATGACGAACTGGAATGGATTCATTTTGATAGTCATCATTTCCGGTATTCCGATGGGCGTCAATTCATCGTCAGGGGTCTGGATTATAAATACAATACGGTAGGGTATACCGATACGGAATTTGATCTGGTACAAGATGATTTTAAACGCATGGCGACCTGGGGTGTGAACGTCTTGCGTGTTCGGTTAAGCGACACCCGTTCCGGATGGTACCCGCACCAGAGCGCTGAACCAGGGTATCTGGATGGGCTCGATAACCTGGTTCGTATGGCCAACCTGCACGGCATTTATGTCATTATAGCCACGAATGGTGCCGAACAAATGCTCGCATTGTACGAACGTCCCAACGATTTGCTTTATGAACAGGCCAAATTTCTTCCCGGCACCGAAGCTCACGAACACTGGCTCAATTACATGAGCATGATATTTGACCGGTACAAAGATGTCCCTGGTGTTCTGGGTTTTGACGCGATCAATGAGGACTTTTCTTTCCCCCCCGAAGTCCATGATAAATTATTTATGAAAGAGGCCCACGAATTATTACTTGCCAGGCTTCGGGCGGTCGATAGCCGCCATATTTATTTCCAACAACCAGCCGGATGGGACTACAGCCCTGACCTGTCGGTTTCGATGGGACATCCCCTTCCTGACCAGAATCGGGTTTTCGGAACCAAATGGTTTGCGATGCAGAACCAGGAACTTCGTATGCAGGAAATGCTGGACTGGGCGGAAGAAGCGAATACACCACTTTTTATATGCGAAACCTGGGTTTGGGATCTTATCAACAGACGTCCGCGTATGATTCGCAATATCCAAAGGGAAACGCTTAACCTTTTGGACAAACATACAGTGGGATGGATATCGCTGGGGTATTTACCTCTGGTCGGACTGATTCGTGAAGACCGCAAAATGATTCATCTGATGGACGAATGGATCCGACCTTATCCTCAGGTAGTGGGGGGAACTTTGCAATCATTGAACTACGAGTTTGACAAGCGACAGTTTAATCTTTCCATGCAATTGGACGAAAGCGGGGATACGGAGATTTTTATTCCGGCAGGACATACCTACCCGGAGGGCTTTCAGGTGGAAGCTAATAAGTTAACCATGATGGTGGATCAAAATGGACAGGTCGTATCTCAAACGGGTGCGGGTATTTTATCCTGGAAT
Organism: uncultured Bacteroidota bacterium; assembly: GCA_937952445.1. Taxonomy (GTDB): domain Bacteria; phylum Bacteroidota; class Bacteroidia; order Chitinophagales; family Saprospiraceae; genus Membranihabitans. The sequence goes on from CALGAA010000064.1 coordinate 2,068, forward strand.
AAGGATGCACAGAAGCTAATCATATCTCCTGTCAACCGTCAGGTAGATTTGATCATCGAGGCTATGGATCCGGGACCAGTTCCACAATCGCACACCAGGCTGGATTATTCCGACGATGATTTTCCCCCACAAGACGAGGTCGTTCGACCTGTGTTTACT
>CALGAA010000065.1 GCA_937952445.1 uncultured Bacteroidota bacterium
AGTTATAAAGGGGTGTCGAAGCAGGATTTTTTGAGCTGAAGCTTGTGCGCGAGCTGGGGCGCCTTTGCAGAGGGCTGCTTTTTTGGTTACTTTTTTTCAGCAAAAAAAGTAACAGAAACCATTTTATTTTTCACATGTAGCACCTACAAGGTCATTTATAGGAACTTGAGCTATTGCACAGTCAATCCTGGATATAATTCAGGAATTTGATTTAATCTTTAAAGCTATCCAGTGCCAACCCAACCCCAGGATAATCAGCCCGATTCCGCTTAACCAAATTCGAGGTTCAATCCAAAAGGCCAGAAACAGGCAGCCTGCCAATCCCAAAACCGGAATCCAAATGGGGTAAAGCCGCAGATCCGGGGGCATAAAAAGGGCCGATAAATTGGTAATGGCGTAATAGATCAGTACCGTAAATGCGCTAAAAGACCAGGTAAAAACCACGTCTCCGCTCAGCACAAGTATTCCCACTATTAACCCCGTAGCCCAGACCGCATTTCGGGGACTGTGCGTTCGAGAATTGACCCTGGAAAGGTTCTTAGGCAAATCCTGACGCCTGGCCATACTCAACATCACTCGCGACAATCCCAGGATCAAATTCAATATAACACCCACCATTGCTGTGATCGCTGCTATAGTAACGACTGGCCCGATAAAAGGCTCCGACAAGGCCCGGGCAACCGCCATCAAGGGAGCCACCTCCCCTTCTACTGTTTGCCCAAAATCCTCCGCCCCCATAGCCTGAAGTGCCGTCAAAGAAACGGCCAGGTATAAGACAACAATTAAAACCATGGCGATGATGATTGCACGAGGTATGGTTTTTCGCGGTTCGTATACCTCTTCTCCCAAAGTGGCAATTCGACCGTAGCCGGTGTAAGCTACAAACATCAGCGCCGAAGCGTAAAGAATAGTAGACCCTGACGCGTTGGTTACCACGTCTAAAACCGGTTGGGAAGGAATCCCATTTTCATAAACACCTACCCCCACGAGCAAAATCAAACCAGAAAGGGTTATGGTTACTATGATTTTATTCGCCCGGTTACTTCTGCTGATCCCTCCTGATACCAAATAAGTGATAATAAAAAGAAGCAACAATCCAAGCCCTACTTTCAGGCCATGCCCAAGATCCAGATCAAAAGAATAGAAAAGGTAACCAGTACATCCCAAAACGGCCGTAGCTGCAGAAGCGGATTTGGCGATGAGAAACATCCAACCGGCGGTAAAACCAAAATACGAATTAAGAAATCTGTTGCCATATTCATAGGTGCCACCACTCACGGGATGGGCGGCAGCTAACTGAGCACTGCTCAATCCGTTTAGGATAGCAAGGGCGGCGGCTATAACGATAGCAATGATGACACCATTACCTGCTACCCGTGTGGCAATGGCTATACTTACAAAGATACCTGTACCGATAATAGAACCCAGGCCCATCAGCACCGCACCGGGCGTTTTTAAATGACGATCGAGTTCGGTTTTCATTCTTGTGTGGTTTCAGATAATGACAACCCCCGGTTCAAGTTACCACCAAAAATACCAGCGGAATGCGATCCGGAAATGCCAATTTTTACATTAGAACACCTTTCATTCCCTCAGAATTTATGAAGGAAAGAACGGAGTTTTTCTGTAGAAAAACGACTACAGTCAGGAAAATTAATTTTCCAAATTGAGTGTACAAAGAGGTATGAAACCAGAAAACCTTTATCCCAGACAGGCGTTCGTAAACTTTAAAGGTGACCCACCACCCGGTTTCATTTTGTATGGTTTCAATGATTTCATTCCTGAAATCTAAAGAAACTCTTATGAAATCTGTATGGAAAGGAAAAATTTAAAATTGTAATATGAGCCAACAAAACATTGCGTACTCCATTCTCGAACTGGCTATGGTATCGGAAGGCCAAACGATCCGACAAACCCTACACAACTCCTTAGCCCTGGCAAAAGAAGCAGAAGCAAATGATTACAAGCGCATCTGGTTTGCAGAACACCACAACTCACCCAATATAGGAAGCAGTGCGACTTCACTGCTTATCGGCTACGTGGCTGACAACACTGATACCATACGGGTTGGTTCGGGAGGGATTATGTTACCCAACCATTCCCCTTTGATTGTTGCTGAGCAATTTGGTACCCTGGCTCATTTGTACCCGAACCGCATCGATCTTGGTCTGGGCAGAGCTCCCGGAACGGATCAATTGACCGCACAGGCCATTCGATCTGACTTTTTCCAGGCAGCTCAGCGATTTCCACAGGAAGTCGAAAAAATTCAACAGTATTTTTCAATAGAAAATAGCAGGTCAGCGGTGCGGGCAGCTCCCGCAGAAGGAACCGATGTGCCCTTATATATATTAGGTTCCAGTACAGACAGCGCACATCTGGCAGCCCAAAAAGGATTGCCGTATGCCTTTGCCAGTCATTTTGCCACCCAGCATTTATTCGACGCATTGCGGATTTATCATCAGAAATTTCAGCCATCCAGTGCGCTGAATCAACCCTATACCATGGCCGGAATCAATGCATATGTTGCTGATACAGATGCCGAGGCACAGAAGCTTTTTACCAGTTTAATCAGAATGTTTTTAGGTGTTTTGACCCGCGATCACAAACCACTGCAGCCGCCTACAGAACTGACAGAAGATCTGAAACAGGCTTTGCAGCATCCCGTTCTTCACCAAATGCTCAAATATTCATTTGTAGGCAGTAAGGAAACCGTCAAAAATCAAGTCCTGGAATTCCTGGACCAAACACGGGTGAACGAATTGATCATTGTCGCCCCCATGTACGATTTTGATGACCGGGTAAAATCGGTTCGGTATTTTGCAGAAGTGATGAAGGAAATAAATGAAGGCAGATAGAGAAGCGATTATCATTTCAGTGCTCCTAATAGACACGAAAAAGCATTGTGAAGAAATAACTGCCGTATTATTGAAGTAAAGAGATTTCCAGGTTTTCCCGTGCTGGACTGGGGTTACATTGGGATAATTCGAGGATAGGGTTTGGTTATGGTATAACTTCGTGTCTGTGTATCCTCAGAATCGGTGGATAGTCGGTGGGACACCTGGACGTATCAAAGCATGGGGAAAATAAACCTTTCACTATTATTGCATCAAAAGCTGAATGACGTCCATTCCCCGGACGGTCAAAGAATTTGTAAATCATACACTTTATACAAGTCATTTAGGCCATCAATACCAACAGCCAACCCATTACGATCAATCTACCTTCAGAGGCTGTGCAATACACCCTTACTTCTGACGAACTGGAAGGTACGATGGTATATCTAAATGGCGAGGAATTAAAGTTGGGAAATAATGACGAGCTTCCGGAATTGAAGGGAAATGCCACTGAGGCCGGCGATCTAAATCTGCCCGCTACGAGTATCAGCTTTTTCACCATTGATAAATGACAAATGGGATGCAAAGGATTTTGCTGGGTGAAGTTGGTTAGGAAGTACTGAGGATTTGTTGATATTCAGAGTCCCGGTTGGAAAAGCGTGTGGTGGGGCTTGACAGCCAGATTGGTTTTATTTGCTGAGGTAAGTCGGCAAATGAATCCATAGGAGATTTTCCCGCGATATCAGGGACGAATAGCGATCAGGTTATCGATTACACGCTCATTTCTTTCCATTTGCCACGCCTGAAAAGCCACAGTGTAAAAAGTCCTACGGATGTTTCACTGAAAAAGACCGCCCAAAATACGCCAGAATGTCCCCAGTCCAAATGCAAAGCAAGCAGGTACGCCAGGGGGATCTGAATCAGCCAGAAAAAGACAAAATTTATCTTGGTGGGCGTTGTTGTATCGCCTGCGCCATTGAACGCAGAGACCGACACCATCCACCAGCCATATACGAAATAGGACAACGACATGATCCACATCCACTCGCCTCCAATAGCGATCACTTCCGGGTCCTCGGTAAACAGTCCAACCAATTGTTCATTGAATAAGAAAAAGATAAGTGATACCAGCAGTAAAAATCCCATATTGTACATACCCACGCGCCATACGGAAGATTCAGCCCGATCAGGTCGGCCGGCTCCCAGGTTTTGTCCAACAAGGGTCGTCGCGGCATTCGCCATTCCGTGGGCTGGCATCATTGTAAACATGATGACCCTGAGCGTTATCGTGGCTCCGGCCACTGCTTCACTGCCTACATCAGCGAGCACCCGCATCAAAAATATCCATGAAGTCATAGCGATGATCATTTGACCGATCCCCCCTAATGATGTTTTAAGAATGTGGACCATCGCGTTCACATTCCACCGCACAAATTCACCCAAAATCCGGATGTGTTTACCTCCTTTAGCGAGCGTCCAAATCTGAAGCAGGACCCCTACACCCCGTCCGATCGTAGTAGCAATTGCGGCCCCCTCTATGCCCATCGCGGGAATGGGTCCCCAGCCAAATATCAGGATGGGGTCCAGGATGATATTGATCGTATTGGCCACGATCAGAATTCGCATCGCAATGGCTGCATCTCCGGCCCCACGAAATATGGCATTGATCACAAATAACAACATGATGACCACGTTGCCTCCCAACATCCATTGGGTGTATTTGTAGCCTTCATCGATCGCCCACTGGTCAGCTCCCATCAAGGCAAGAAGTTCTTTTGAAAAGAAAATTCCTCCGATCGCAAAGGGAATGGCAAATATCACCGCCAACCAAATGGACTGAACAGCAGAAATCGCAGCCACTTCTATTTTCTTTTCGCCGATCCGCCTGGCGATGATAGCGGTTACAGCCATAGATAGACCGATACCCAGGGAATATAACAAATACAAATAGGTCTCAGTAAGTCCTACGGTGGCAACGGCTGAAGGTCCCAACTTTCCTACAAAATAAATATCAACCACCGCAAAAGTTGATTCCATGACCAATTCCATGATCATCGGAACAGCTAATAAAAATATCGCTCGCCGCAAATCAATGGCTGTAAAATCTTCTTCTGTGCCCCGGATTGCTTTTTTAAGATCCCGCCAAATAGAATTCCTGCCTGGTGCAGGTTGGATGCTGGTCTTGTTTCGAGTCATAAATTTTGGCGCTGAATTCTTCGCAGCATGACAAAAACGACTTATTTGAAGGATTGCTGCCTGAATCATAGATTTTTTTTATTGATTCCAACGAAAGGACCCGGGGTCTTTGTGGTGTCCGAATCCGGATTATAAGTTCCGGAATCTTAAATTACTTCAGCCCTCAGATCCAATTTGGCTCCTAAATTAGTACCTTGAAAGGAAAGACATACTACATGAAAAATACCACACGGATTGCACCTTTCATTCTCGAACATTTATCCCGTGATCCCATTCTCAAATCGCTGATTGATTCGCGACAACTAAAGGAACGACCTTCCCAGCCCTCCGTATATGAAGCCTTAATACGATCCATCGTTTTCCAACAACTCTCAGGAGCTTCCGCTTCGAGCATCCATCGGCGATTTCTGAACCTTTTCGAAGATGAATACCCCGATCCACTTCAAATATTAGATCTCCACGAACAGAATCTCCGCCAGGTCGGTCTTTCCCGTCAAAAAATCAGCTACATCCAAAATACAGCTCAATTTTTTCTGGAGAATAACCCTCGGCATGCCCCGTGGGAAAAAATGTCCGATGAGGCGATCATTGACCAACTCACCCAAATTAAAGGGGTCGGTCAATGGACGGTCGAAATGATTCTGATGTTTACCCTGCACAGACCGGACGTCCTACCCCTTGATGATCTTGTGATTAAGACAAGCATGATCACCTTATACGACGTCGAAAATTACAAGGGGAAAGCCCTGCATCAAAAACTCATCAAAATTGCCGAGCCGTGGCGTCCTTACCGTACCACTGCGTGCCGGTACCTGTGGCAGTGGAAGGATACCGTTCTCTAATAGGCCGGCATTAGGTTCGTGATAGGTATGACGAGGTTGTTTTATGTCATATCGAAGAAGCTAATACACATATAGCCAAAGCAACATAAGGCTTTAGATGATGAAGCCAGGGCGAATAAAAATCCTTCTGTAGGGTCACGAATTTGGGACCGGCCCACTAACTCCCGATCCCTCCTGTAAAGGTTGTTTTTTTTCGATCCGCTACCCCACTGTCGTATGCAGCTTTTTTAACCGCACGGGCCACCATACGAACTACCTTTTTATTGAATACAGAGGGGATGATATATTCCGGGCTCAAATCGTCCTCCTCGATACATTCTGCAATCGCATGAGCAGCAGCGATTTTCATGGCATCGTTGATTTCCCTGGCGCGACAGTCCAAAACCCCGCGAAATATACCCGGAAAAGCCAGCACATTATTGATTTGATTGGGATAATCACTTCGGCCGGTGGCGATGATGTACGCCACATCGAAAATTTCCTCGGGCTGAATTTCAGGCACAGGATTAGCGAGCGCAAATACCATGGGATCCTTGGCCATGAGTTGGATGTCATCCCGGTTGATAATGCCCGGACCGCTGACTCCGATCAAAAGATCAGCATTTTTTAAAGCCTCCTGCACCTGCCCTTCCTCCTGGTTGGAATTGGTATTTTCGGCCAGCCATTTTTTAATGCCGTTCCCCCCGGTCTCACGTTTGTTGCTAATGATCCCGCTACTGTCGCAGACCAAAATATTCCGGGCTCCGGCTTCCTGTAAAATCCGGACAATGGCAACACCTGCTGCACCAGCTCCCACCACTACAATCCGAATGTCTTCCAGGCGTTTTTCAACGACTTTCAGGGCATTTATCACTGCCGCAAGCGTCACGACGGCGGTTCCATGCTGGTCATCATGAAAAACCGGAATTTCCAATTCTTTTTTCAGTCGCTCCTCGATCTCAAAGCATCGCGGGGAAGAAATATCCTCCAGATTAACAGCACCAAATCCGGGTGCAATCCATTTTACTGCGGAGACGATCTCGTCCACGTCCTGGGTGTCCAGGCATATGGGGTAGGCATCGATTTCACCAAACTCTTTGAACAACATGGCTTTCCCTTCCATCACTGGCATCGCCGCTTCAGGTCCTATATTTCCCAGGCCAAGTACTGCAGAGCCATCGCTGATCACCGCCACAGAATTTTGCTTAATCGTCAGAGTATAGGCTTTCTTTTTATCCTCCGCTATCGCTTCGCAGACCCGGCCCACTCCCGGGGTATAAGCCATTGAAAGAGCATCACGTGTTTCGAGTGGAACTTTATTTTCGATCCGAATCTTGCCTCCCAGGTGCAACAAAAACACCCGATCCGACACATTCCTGACCTGGATCCCGTCGATCTTTTTTACAGCTGCCACGATTCCCCTGGCGTGCAACTGATCGCGGGCAGCGACCGTTACGTCCCGTACTTTATATCCACCTTCTATCTTGACTACATCAACCGCCCCGGGATCTCCCCGTTCCTTTCCAATCGCATCCAGTACTTTTGCCAGCATTCCCGGCTTATTCTCGATATACAGACGCATCGTAAAACTGTATCCGGCACTTGGTTGGATTTCGTTCATATTTCAAATTTTTTCACCAAAATAAGCATAATAAAATTGATAATAGCCCCAAATAATGTCATATGCGTCAAAAACAGGCCTAAAAATAAAAAATACAGATGTTACTTAAGGCATTAGATGAAAATGCGGCGAAAAAGAATCCGTTAGAAGCTTCACGAATTTTGGGAGTGGTGCCCTAAGTTATAACCAAAAAGCACAACCGCACGATGGAATACCCTGTTTTCAAATATGCTATCCCAATTCCCTCAAACACCTTTCGAGGGCATCTTCCCATTCCGGGATTTTCCATCCAAAGGTTTGTTCGAACAAGGAAGAATCAAGGACCGAATAAACCGGACGTCGGGCCGGGGTCGGATACGACGAGGTGGGAATAGGCATCACCTGGATGCTCTGGTCTTTAAGAATCTTCTTTGCGAATCCATACCAGGTCGTAGAACCGCCGTTGGCAAAGTGATAAGTGCCCCATGGTGAAGTATTTGAGTCGAGCATCGCAGGCAGGAGATCGTTCACCGCGGCAGCCAGATCGCGTGCATAGGTAGGCGAACCGGTTTGATCATCGACGACCGAAATTTCGGACCGATCCCGGGACAACCGAAGCATCGTTTTGACAAAATTGTGCCCATACTCCGAATACAACCACGAAGTTCGTATGATCAGGTGTGGGACACCGCTACGCCGCAAAACTTCTTCCCCCTCCCATTTGGTCTGGCCGTAATAATTGATGGGTTGGATCGGATGAGATTCCCCGATGGGCCCGGCAGCAGAAGCAAAGACGTAATCTGTTGAAAAATGGACCACCGGGATGCCATGCCTTGCTGCATAGTTCGCCAGATTTTGCACTCCAGCCACGTTGATGCGATGTGCCGCTTCCCGCTCACTTTCCGCTTTATCCACCTGAGTGTACGCCGCACAATTGATCAATACATCCACAGATGAAGGATCCAGTTGCCGAAAGTCTTCTTTTTGTGAAATGTCCATCGAAGACCTCTCATAAAATTTGTATTCAAGCTGTGAGGTTGTCTGTTGTAGTGCTTTAAAGCATTGACCAAGTTGACCTCCGGCACCAAGAACTACGGCCTTCATACGACCTGAATTGGCTCATGATCCTGGAAAATGGGGTGGTATTTGTCCTTGTCCGAAAGGATTACCTTATCCTCAGGAATTCTCCAATCAATATCCAACGAAGGATCGCTCCACAGGATACCAGCTTCCATAGCAGGTGCGTAATACGCATCGCATTTGTATTGGATGATCGCGGTTTCGGACAACACGGAAAATCCATGCGCAAATCCTTTGGGAACCCAGAGTTGATGCGCGTTTTCTTCGCTTAGTTCGGTGGAAAAAACGTGCCCAAACGTCACCGAACCCGGACGAATATCCACGACTACATCCAGGATGGATCCCATTATGGTCCGAATGAGTTTTCCCTGGGCATCGGCACCGATTTGGTAATGCAAGCCACGAATCACACCGTAACTTGATTTGGATTGATTTTCCTGTACAAACCGGTCCGGCAACCCATGGCGCGAAAACGTATCCGCTCTGAAACTTTCAAAAAAATACCCTCTCGAATCTTCGTATTTCTTTGGGGTAATTAAAATCAAACCTTCGATGGAGGTTTCTTCTATTTTCATCATTTTTGTTTAAAAACTACGGCAATTGGTACACCCGTAAAATTAAAAATATCTCTTAACTGATTTTCGAGGAACAGGCGATACGGTTGTTTGATCCCGGTAGGATGGTTGCAAAAAAAGGCAAACACGGGATAAGATAACGGCAACTGGGTGATGTATTTGATCTTAATAAAGTTCCCCCGATACGTCGGTGGTGGCGTCCGTTCGATGATCGGTAAAAGCACCTTATTGAGCTCCGACGTTTTAAATTTTTGGGTCTTGTTCTTATAAATTTCCAGGCAGGTGTCCAAAATTTGCATCACCCGAATCTTTTCGGTCGCGCTGGAAAAGAGTACCGGAACATCATCAAATGGCCGGAGCCGTTCTTTGATGGTTTTCTCAAAATCCCGTGCTGTATTGGTTTCCTTTTCGACCAAATCCCACTTGTTCACTACGATAAATACACCTTTCTTTCGTTCCTGGACAATGCGAAACAGCTTCATATCCTGAGCTTCCAGGCCCAGGGTAGCGTCGATCATGATGGCGCAAACATCTGCATCATCGATGGCGCGTATCGCCCGGAGAACGCTGTAAAATTCCAGATCCTCGTGAACCTTTGACTTTTTCCGGATGCCGGCAGTATCCACCAGGTAGATTTCCTTACCAAATTTATTGTAATACGTGTGAATCGAATCCCGGGTCGTTCCGGCGATATCAGTCACGATATTGCGCTCGATGCCCAACAAGGCATTGACCATACTCGACTTGCCGACGTTGGGCTGCCCAATGATGGCGAGTCGTGGGATGTCTTTTTCCGGTTCCGGTTCTTTATCCGGCAACATCTCCACCACTTCGTCCAGGACTTCACCACTTCCGCTCCCCGTCAGGGACGACATGAAATGTGTACTTTCAAATCCCAGACTCCAAAACTCATTGGCATCAAGTTGCCGGGCGTAATTATCTACTTTGTTCACAACCAGGATGATCGGCTTGTCCACTGCCCTTAGCATTTTGGCTACATCATTGTCAAGATCGGTGATTCCCGTCGTGACATCGACCATAAAGATAATGACATCAGCTTCTTCGATCGCAATTTCGACCTGGCTGCGGATTTCAGATTCGAAAACATCGTCCGAATTCTGGACAAAACCACCGGTGTCCACGACCGAAAAGCGACGCCCGTTCCACAATCCTTCCCCGTAGATCCGGTCGCGGGTCACCCCGCTGATGTCGTCAATGATCGCTCGTTTCTCCCCCAGAATTCGGTTGAACAAGGTCGACTTTCCAACATTTGGCCGGCCGACGATCGCCACTAAACTGCTCATTATTATAATTTATTAATAACCAAATTTACGCAGCAGATCCTCGTTGTCCCGCCACCGTTCGCGTACTTTAACATGCAATTTTAAAAATACTTTTTTGCCTAGGTACTCCTCGATATTTTCACGAGATTTTATTCCCAGTTCCTTTATGGCCGATCCATTTTTACCAATCAGAATGTGCTTTTGACTTTTTCGATTGACATAGATCATAGCTTCGATGTGAATAATATCTTCCTCCTCTCTGTAACTTTCGATATCCACCTGAGCGCTATACGGTATTTCCTGTCGAAATTGCAAGAAAATCTGCTCGCGAATCAATTCGCTGACAAAAAAACGAATATTTCGGTTGGAAATCTGATCTTTTGGATAATATTCAGGCCCTTCGGGCAGATGCTCGACGAGGACATCCAACAGATCCCCCACTCCGGCGCCGTGCTCAGCTGACATTTTCAGGACTTTGTCGAACGGTAACTTTTCGGACCATTGCTGTGCCAGGGCATCAACCTCTGATTCATTCGACAGGTCTACCTTATTGATCACCAGTATTTTATATACCTCTGATTGGCGTATTCGTTGAACAATTTCATCAGCAAGCTCATTTTGATCGAGTGGACTGACCATCACCACCAGAATATCAGCATCTTCGAAGGATTCTTCGATGTAACTGTTCATCTTTTGGTGCATGTGATAACTCACTTCCTCCACATATCCGGGAACATCCGACAAAACTATTTGGTAATCTGCCGTCGAAAGTATTCCCAAAATCCGATGCCGCGTCGTCTGAGGTTTCGGAGTGACGATACTGAGTTTTTCGCCCAATAACTGGTTGATCAACGTGGATTTCCCCACGTTTGGTAATCCAATGATGTTTACAAAGCCAGATTTGTGATTTTGACTACTCAGTTTCTATAAATTTATGATGGTTGACCAAAGCATCGAACGTATTGTACAAATGCTCCGGGGTCTGTTTCCGCCACTCGTAATTCATTAAATGGGGCACCAAATGGACGTATCGATGCAAATGGCCGTTGATCATTTCGTCATATACGTGTTGGTGTAAATTCAGAAACAAAATCCACCCACCGCTGTCCATCGTATCCTGGTACCATTCTTCGTAATAGTCATCGTCCCCAAAATGATAATTGAGGACGTTTTCTCCTATCATCACAAATTTATGGATTCCGTGGTACATTAGAACATCCAGAACCTTTCTTTTTAAGAACATGATGTCGTTGTGTAGGCAGTCGTTCCATTCTCCGATCAATTCAATTATGCAAAAACCTTCCTCGTAATCGGCAAACAACACTTTGAGGTATAAGGTATCCGATCCAAACTCGTCCCATTGGGGATGGATATAATAGTTGTAGATTTTGTTCGTGAAATAAAATTGATCGTAGTCCCGACCATAAAAAGGAGATCGCTGGTCTTCCTCGACCGCGTAGTGGTTTCTCCAGTTGTAATAAGGTTCAATGTCGTGCATTGATAATAAAAATTTTTACGCTTAAAATATCATTTTTGTTCCAATACGCCACCCGGTACCGTTAAATTTAAGATAGGGAAATTTCCCAAATAATCAAAATGTTATCCAAACGTTAGTTCTCCTAAGGCAACATATTATCTTTACAACGCTTCTTGTCTAAAAGTAGTTTATATGGTTCGTTTCTACCCAGAGTGTCAAGTTTTTAGTAGCTATAAAGGTATTTCAACATATTTTTTGACAGGTCGAAGAAGCGAAACCATGTATGATGCTGCCTGCGTGTGGCTTTTATTAATAAAGATCTGGCGAAAAAGATGTCAAACTCCTACAGGAATTTAGTGTTCACTGCATTTGCATTGGGCATAATGCTGCTCTCTGTTTCGGCCATGGCACAGCCATGTGTCAGGGTGGTGAACACGGACATCCCGGACAACGGCCGTTTTTACACCTCCAGGATAGAAGCCAGCACATCCACTTCGGGCAATCAGATTTTGTGCGGTGTACGACTGTCTTTCACTCATGAATTTGTGGATGAGTTGCGGTTTGTTTTGCAAAGCCCCAGCGGCAAACGGGTCGTCCTGATGGCTGGTAAAACCGGTTCATCCAAAACAAATGGAAGCACATTTGACATTTTATTCGTCCGGGGAAATGCCACCGCCAACCCCGACGATTTCAAAAAGCCGGTTTGGCAGGATAACAAGTGGGAAGAAAATGTCTCCTACGTGGGTTCGTATTATCCGGATGGAGAGGCGGGACTGGAGCATTTCGACGGGGATCGACTGACAGGAACCTGGAACCTGATTTATGCAGATCAGGTCAGCGGGGGAAAGGGAAAGTTGGAGAGTTTTCAACTCATTTTCTGTGATTCACCCTCTTTTTGCAACCCCTGCTCAGTCCCAAGGGATTTTATAAATGCCCCCAACTTCGGAGCGTTTTGCAGTGGGGACCCACAACTGGCAACCATCCGACCAAGCTTCAAAACGGAGAATTTGCAATCGGGATATCAACACACTTTTTTGGTGGTCAATCAGCGAAATCAAATCGTGGCACGAGGGAGTACTCCGGACTTTACCAACCTCCCAAAAGGCACCTATACCATCCTCGGTGTACAATACCGCGCTGCCAATGCCGACATTGTTGAAGGGATTAATAACATTAACACCCTCAACGACCGGTTTTACGGTAATCAGGCGACGATTTGCGGGGCAATATCCAGCACATCGGCCAGAATCACCATCCAATCCAACCCCGGTTATCAGGACGAGGTATTGGAAGTTTACGGCAGGGATTTTATCATAATCGACGGTCAGCGAATCACATCTGATCAGGTCATCACCCAACAATTGGTCGATATCAACGGCTGTGATAGTTTGGTCCGGACCAGTGTGGAATTCAAAGAATACACGCCAGTTTTTTCACAGGATCATCAATACAATTGCAACAACACCTCCATCCGGGTATCGGTGACTACGGATCAAAATTTCGAAGTCAGGCGATGGTTCACCCGCGATGGTAAAATCAGCAATCAATCCAATATTAGCTCATCGGAAATCATCGTCAACAGCCCGGGAACTTATTTTGTCGTATTCCAAATACAGGATTATCTCGACACCGTACCCTATGATCTTCAGGTGGATCCTGCTTCACCGGTGATTACGCTGTCCAATGAGTACTCGATGTGCTCTTCCAACCCCCTGAGCCTCTCCATCGGGTCAAATTTTGATCAAGCCACGATTACACCCTCCACTTCAGCCACCATTTCCGGGAATACACTGACCATTTCTGAACCCAATCTGTATACTGTCATGGTGAGCAATGACGCCTGCGTACTCACTAAAAGTATATTGGTCAAACCACCGGAACCGGGGGAAATCATAGAAATCGAAGATGCGATTATTTCCTGTCCGGGTGTCGAAGCGGAATTGGTTCCTGACCTCGACCGGGAATATGAGCATTATTCCTGGTACCTGGAAGGAGAAGAGGTCGCGACCACCAGGGTATTAACGACATCCACTCCTGGCCTGTATGCTTTCAGGGCATATGACGGGACCTCATGCGGAAGTACGGGCAGCGCCCAGATAACCGACAATTCCGCGACGGTGGGGCTGCGGATCGACGGACCGGAGTTGATCAATTGCACAAACCAGGACCAGGACAACAAATTGAGTGTTCATTTTGAAGGTGATTTCGACATCGAATGGACGCTACCCAACGGAACCACCAGCACGGATTCCGTGGTCCCAGTAAGCGGCTATGGAACGTATAGTGTTGCTATTTCAGACGGCAGTGGATGTGTGCTGACTGAGAGCAAAACGGTCACCACGGATCTGAC
>CALGAA010000066.1 GCA_937952445.1 uncultured Bacteroidota bacterium
ATGGCCACGTACACCCCTGGCGCGACCACCTGGACGAAGGAAAGAGCACTTCCCACGTTGAAAAATCCATCGGAAGAGGTGCCCAGCGAGTACGGAATCATGGCACCGGTGAGAATAATCGTTTTGGTCAGCGGGGCAAGTTGATCAGCCAGGTAAACCGCTGTTTCCACCATCGTATCGGTGCCGTGCGTAATCACGATCCGATCCGCTGTGGATTGCCGGCATTTATCCGCGATCAGTTTCCGTTGTTCCGGGGTCATATCCAGGCTGTCGACCATCATGAGTTTTTCCACCCGCACATCGAGCCCGCTGCGGGCCCTTTTCAGCATTTCCGGTATGTGCGTATCGATAAAAGTCAGTTCCCCGGATATGTAATTGTACTCTTTATCAAATGTTCCGCCTGTGACTAAAATGTGAATCATAGCCCAAATGATTATTATTCTACCCTATTCTGGAAAATTATACCCCGAAGTCGCCGCATTATTTCCACACCATATCCAGGTATTCCCCCCCATTTTTAACCATAATAAATAATGCCAGCATCCCCCGGCGGAGTTTTATTCCCCCCATACAGACCGCATCGCCTTCGCCCTGACATGCCAGGTGCGCGGTCCCCGGTCTATTTTTCCAATCACACCAACCGATCTGCACAACTCGTGCTGGCGAAAGCGTCCGGCTTTAATTTAAAATCAAAGCCCATTCCTTTGATGTACCCGAGTGCTTCTTTCAAAGCCACGTGGGAGAGGCAATCCTCATCCTGGTTGATATCAGCATGGACTTCCAGTGGGATGCCGTATTTCATTAAAACGTCATTGATCTGGTACGCAATTTCGACCGACTTGCCGACCTCCATGATCAACCGCTCTTTGACGGGAACCCCACTGCGGAGAACCGAACTTTTGTGGAAAAACATATAACCGCCATTCTTTTCGCGGACCACGACCACCACCGAAGCAAAATTGATGCGCTTCATTTTGACGCGGGAGTCCGTCCCCACACAGATTCGGACTTTATTTCCCTGTTGGTTTTCCCTGAGGATCGTCTTTTCGACCAGATGCTGCAGGTCATCGGAAACAGGTTTTCCAGAAAAGGTTTTCCACATCATAATTCATATATTTTCCCGACCTTTCGTCGTAACCAGTGCGCCTGCATGAATGCGCCGGGCTTATCGATGAAAAACCTCACTGACAAATGACAACACCTTCGGAAGGGCTGAACGCCAGTACGACCAGGAATGCCCGCCATCCCGAACCCGGAATTCGTGCGGGATACCGGCTTTGATCATTTGTTCGTGCAATTTCATATTTCCCAATATCAAAAAATCGTCGTCGCCGCAGTCTATATAAAACCGGCATTTGTGATCTTTCTCCTTATACTGCTCGATCATCGTCTGGGGGGAATACTGATTATAGTGCCCCGTCAACCGGGCCTCTCCTTCCAGGTCCATCCCAAAAGGTAAGCCAAGCATCCTGTTCCACTGGCCCGTTTCCATGGCCATAATTTCCTCGTCCGTCATCACACCTGCACTCAAAACACCACTCGAGGAAAAAAGGTCGGGGTGCCGCAGTCCCAGCATCAAAGCGCCGTAACCGCCCATGGACAATCCCGCCACAGCCCGGTACTGTCGGTCGGACCGGGTACGGAATTCGCGGTCGATGTGCGGGATCAATTCTTTGGTCATAAAATCTTCGTAGGCCTCGCTGGACTCGGTGGTATTGACGTACCAGGTCACGCCCGCGTCGGGCATCACAATAATCATCTCCGCCGCGTTCCAACGGCGAATGGCCCGGTCGGCCGTGCGCTGGACCTGCCCAAACTGCACCCAGCCTGTATCGTCGTCGCTATACCCGTGCAGAAGATACAGCACTGGAAAATTTAAGGTACTGCCCTCGTAGCCCGGTGGTAGATACACGCTGAAGGACACGTCCCGGCCCATAATTTCACTATACAACTGAAGGGATTCGTACACCGTACTTCCACCGGAAGTCGGATTCAGGGATACCGGCCATGGATCAAATAATGAATGCCCTGCCACCGGATTCATCCAGACGATTAACCCGAGCACACATCCCAGGATACCGCCGATTTTAGATAATCTTTCCATGTGCAAAATTTTTAATTCTGCCCAAAATAGTGATTTTTTTTTCGGCTAAAGCGAAATTTTCCGGTAATCGACGGCGATATCCTAAAAATTAATGTTCATCGAAAACATAAAATGGAATCCGGCCTGGGGATAATAATAATTGAAATCGGACCTGACTCCATCGTAAATGTACCCGAAAGTATAGCCATTGCTTTCGTATTCGGCGTTGAATACATTCTTAAAATCCAACGCGAGCGTCAGGTTTTTAAGGTTTAAAACCGGCTTGTTGAACGCCAGGCGGAAATTGGAAAACGTGAACGGATCCAGGCTTCGCTCCACTGTCGTGGTATTGTCCAGATACTGGCGCCCGACGTATTTCGTTTCCCAGGTCAGACTCAGCGGATCCACGGGGGTAAAAATCACCTGTGCATTGCCCGTGATCCCGGGTGAAAAGGCGATCGTGGTATTCTCATACACCACTTCTTCCTGCCCGACAAAGTTAAAATCGCTGTCGTAGACGTCCAGGAACTGGGAATACTCCGGAATCCGGTTCATGCTAAGGGCGAGGTTACCTCCCACCTGCCATTGCGGACTGAACGCATACTGTTCGGAAATCTCCACCCCCAGCCGATAGCTGTCCTTCACGTTGGTCCGGACGTAGGTGCCGACGTCGTTAATTTCGCCGTTAAGCACGAGCTGGTTGATGTATTTCATGTAGTATATGTTCGCTGAAAACCGATGGTTGGGCGAATCAAACCGGTAGCCGGCCTCCAAATCGTAGAGTTCTTCCGGGCTGGGGCGCTGCTCTTCCGGTGCTTCGGTGTAGTCATCCCGGTTGGGTTCACGGCTCCCTTTTGCGATCGAGGCGTACCATTGCGCATCCGGACTGACGTGGTAGGTAAACCCGACTTTAGGATTGAAAAAGGTCAGATCGGCGTCCTGCTCCAGCGGGTTTCCATTGCGATCGATTCCGAGGAAGGAGTAAAATAAAAACCGGGTCTGGAGGTCCACGAAAAGAGCGAACCGGTTCTGCGTCCAGGTCGTTTTCAAATAGACGTTCCCGTCGTTTTTAAGGGCGTCGTTAAAATAATACTGATCACCGATGAAGGAATCCGATGCGTACTGAGCCCATATGATTTTACCGTAGTGGTCGCCGATGTATTGATAAAATGCACTTCCCAGCGTAAAATCCAGCGACGGGGTCGGATCCCAGTTGAGGTGCCCGGTCAGGCCATAAAAGTGGTTGTCCAGCCAACGCTGTCGAACGAGGTCGGTGGACCGAACCAGGGTGTCGCCCAGACGAAGCGTGCTCAGGCCGTAATCCTCAAAATCCTGGTCTTCCCTGTACTCTTCGTAGTACCCTTCTCCCCGCGTATAATTGGCGGACAGGCTCCAGTTGAGATCGCTGGAAACCTGATTCGAGAAATGCAGCTGGTAGTGGGTCTGGGTGTAGTTGTCGGTTTGATCTTCGTACGTAAATTCATTGAACGTCCGGTCGGTTTCCAATTTTTCTTCGGGAATTCCATTCCACGCCTGGTAGGTTTTTTCTTTGCCAGAGATGATGTTAAACCGCAGGATGCTTTTTTCACCGTACCATCCGCCGGACAGGTAGAGCGATTTGAGATCGGAAAAAGCCCGGTCGATGTATCCGTCGGATTTGATCCTCGAGAGTCGCGCATCGAGTACAAAACGGTCGTTGATCAGCCCGCTTCCCAGCGCCACGGTATTTTTCCAGGTATTAAATGAGCCGTAGCTGTTGTTCAATTCGATGTACGATTCCGGGCGGAGCGTATTAGTATTGATATTGAGGCTGGCTCCGAAGGCACCTGCACCGTTCGTGGATGTTCCGACGCCCCGTTGAATCTGGATGCTTTCCACGGACGAGGCAAAGTCGGGTAGATTCACCCAGAATGTGCCCTGGCTTTCGGCGTCGTTGTACGGAATTCCGTTGATGGTGGCGTTGATCCGGGTGGCGTCCGAACCCCGGATCCGCATACCCGTATAACCTACCCCGTGGCCTGCATTGGAAGTCACCACAACGGACGGGGTCATATCGAGCAGGAAGGGCAAATCCTGGCCGGTATTGTTTTTCCGAATTTGGGATTTGTCCATATTTTCAAAGGTGGTTCCCGTATTGACATTGGCGCGCAGACCCTGCACCACGACCTCATCGGTCAGGACAAATCCGGGTTGGAGGGTGATCGTCAGGTTGATGTTTTGATCCACGGTAATTTCCTGATTTGAAGTCTGGTACCCGATGTAACTCGAACTGAGCTGGTAGGTCCCTGTGGGAATTTGGTCAAACCGAAATTGGCCGGTTTCATCGGTGGTGGTGACGTGGTCCCCGGGATCGAGGGTGAGGTGGGCGCCGATGAGGGGGATTCCGGATTCATCTTCGACGGTTCCCCGTACATCATACGCAGATTGGCCTGTAGCAAGTTGCCCGATGACAACCAGAAGGGCCATGAAAAAGAACTTTTTCATAACTTAAATTTTTAGTACCCAAAACGGCCGATTGATGATGCCTACGGCGCCACCGATCGTCCACATTTAAATCAAATTTTTCAGATGCTAAAACTCCCTACGCCGGCATTATCCGGATCAGGTGTTCACTCCATAACGAAACGGAATGATGGGTTTACTCTCAGCCTTTATTTCATCTTAATTCACCTCATTTACAGGGAAATAAGAAAGACACCCCATTTAGTTAATGCAAAGGTAGGAAAATTAAATGAGAAATCGAAGACTCATGGTGAGACTTCGTGTGAAACACTTTAGCTTTTCAATGGACTGGTTCTCATTTAATGAGTTGAGAGGTATGTATCCCGCAGTTTTTTTTGCATGAATGAGAGCCGTAGGCTCGGCCGATAACTTGCGGATGAGGTTTCTCGCCTACCAGTAATATAGTGGTCCCCAGGATGGTAGGTAAATTTACCTACCTGCAGGTAACTTAGTATATAAGGTAGGCAGAGGTGCGGGGATGAGTTTCTCGCAGCATACGCGGCGAAAAGCACACGGCCAAAGCGGCTTAGGTTAACGTTTACCTACCATCAGGTGACTTTATTCGTATGGTAGGCGGCGAACGCAACGTAAGACACACACCCAAAGCGGCTTAGCTCAAGTTCCTATAAATGACCTTGTAGATGCTACATGTGAAAAATAAAAT
>CALGAA010000067.1 GCA_937952445.1 uncultured Bacteroidota bacterium
ACCAATATGATTTTCAATTACGGATTGATATTTGGAAATCTGGGAATGCCCCAACTCGGTATTGGTGGAGCAGCTTTGGCGAGTAATATCAGTGAATTGGCTGGTCTTATTGCTTTTTCAATTAATATCCTATGGAGTAAGGATTTCAAAAAGTATCATCTCCCTTCCAAGGTTATAGCAAATTTTCAGGTGGGGAAGGATATTTTAAAAATTTCAATGCCGCTCGTGCTGCAAGCCAGTGCCGGTGTTGCAAGTTGGTTCGTCCTCTTTGCGCTGATCGAAAACATGGGAGAACGGGAATTGGCCATATCCAACCTGGCTCGGATATTTTATCTCGTACTGAGCATCCCTTTGTGGGGGTTTTCAGTAGCGGTCAATACCATGGTCAGCAATGCCATGGGGTCCCGGAAATATGAAAACGTCCTCCCCATTATCAAAAGAACGACCATATTAACCTTTGTGATCACGATGGTGGTGGCCATCCCCGTTTTGCTTTATCCGGCATTTTTTGTCAGTCCCCTCCTCAATGATGTTCAGATGTTGGTCGTGGAAGAATCCAGGGGTGTGCTGCGAATTGTTTTGGCTATTTTGGTGTTCTACATTCTTGGGACCGTGATTTTCCAGGGCATGATCGGTACCGGAAGGGTGGTCTTATCTTTGACGATACAATTGATCACCGTCGCTATGTATGTGATTATGTTGATCGTAGGCGTCAAAGGCATGGGTATTGGTATGGAAGGAGCGTGGGCCATTGAAATTGTATATTGGATTGTTATATATGTTGTTAATGTCATATATTTCAAGTGTTACTTTAATAAGTAGTCGAGTTTTCCACATCATGTTAAAATGCCGCCCGGATAAAATCATAAATTGACAGTATTTTGCATCCATGCGTTTATCGAGAATAGAAATGAAGGGCTTCAAAAGCTTTGCTGAAGAAACCCACATACTTTTTGAAGAGGATATTATTGGAATAGTTGGCCCGAACGGGTCTGGAAAAAGCAACGTCGTAGATGCCATCCGTTGGGTGCTGGGGGAGCAAAGCAGCCGTGAACTTCGCCTGGAGACCATGGGCGATGTCATTTTCAATGGATCTAAAAGTAAGAAAGCCGGTAAAGTTGCCCGGGTTTCGTTGACGTTTGAAAACACTAAGAACTTACTACCGACCGAATATTCCGAGGTTACGCTGACGCGAAAATTGTACCGGACAGGGGAAAGCGAGTACATGATTAATGATGTCAAATGCCGTCTGAAAGACATCAAATCACTTTTTATGGATTCGGGAATTGGATCAAACTCCTATGCGATTATTGCATTGGGAATGGTAGATGATATCCTGGCCGATAAGGAGAACGCACGACGTATGATGTTCGAGGAAGCTGCTGGGATCGCCAAGTACAAAGACCGGAAAAAGGAAACCCTTAGCAAGCTTAAACATACGGAGGAAGATCTGGCTCGAATTGAAGATTTGGTATTTGAGATCCAAAAGAACTTAAAGTCATTGGAGCGTCAGGCCAAAAGGACAAAGCGATTTTACGAAATCAAGGAGAATTATAAAAAACTCAGCCTTGATTTGGCATCCATCCAGCTTTTGCATCATCGAAAGGTAAAAGAGGAAACAGACGAAAAACTCTCCAGCGAAGCGGATAAAATCCGTCAATTGGAAACCTCCATTACCCAAAAGGAAGCTGAAATTGAAAAAGTTCGAAAGTCACATACCGATCAGGAAGTTGCTCTATCCCAATCTCAAAAGGGGATTAACGCCCTGGTATCTAAAATCCGGAATACGGAAGAAAATTTGCGGATAGCCCGGCAACAGCTCGAATTTCGCCGAAAGGAGGTTCATGAAAACAGTAACCGACTGACTCAGTTTACAAGTGAACTTGAGAAACTGGGGGAGCAAAAGGAGCGTTATGTAGGTCGTATAGAAAAAGAAGATACCGCTCACAAGGATCTCAAAAGTGAATGGCAGAAAGCATCTGAAAAATTGCAGTTGCTTAAGTCGAAGTACGAAGCGAGTAAATCAGAGTTTGATGATCAATATCAACAGATCAGAACCCTTGAAAAGGAGTCCAATCAGCTCGAGAAGTCGATCGCAATCAATGAATCCCGTCAGGACAATTATGCCCGTGAACGGGAACGGTTGGAAAAATCGATTCGTGAAATCAAAAATTCGTTAGACACCAGAACGGAGGAAGTTACAAAACTCCAAAAAGAGGAAACACATTGGAGTTCGAAGGTCGAGGAACTGGAGGAAAAGATTTTTATCCGGCATAGTGAACAGGAGGAACTCGAAAGCCAGGAGGAATCCATCGTAAAAGTTCTCCAACGACTGAATCGGGAATTGGATGCCAAAACGCACGAGCGGAAACTACTTTTGGAGTTTTTGAAAAAGATGGAAGGTTTCCCCGAAAGCATCCGATATTTATCAAAACACAAAGATTGGAACGATAAAGGAATCATCCTCTCAGATTTACTTTCTGCAGATCCCCCATACCGCGGTCTGTTGGAGACCTATCTCGACCAGTATCTCAATTACTTTGTAGTTCAATCCGTGGGGGATGCAGCAGAAGCAGTCCAATTGCTAAGCAATGCTGATAAGGGGCGGGGTTATTTTTTTGTATTGGATGAAATTGCTGATCCCGGGGAAGATTTGACCGAAGCCCGTCCGGGTGAGGAACGTGCACTTGATTTAGTTCAATATAATGAGAAATACCATGCGCTGTTCAGTCATCTCTTGAAAGGCGTATATTTTACCTCTTCCGGGGAATTCGAATCCTGGAATGATGATGAACACAAAATCCTGATTTCCAAAGACGGTCATATCCAGCGTCGGAAGGGTGAGTTAACAGGGGGAGTGGTCAGCCTGTTTGAAGGGAGTAAATTGGGACGACAACAACAAATCGACCAACTGGAGATTGAGATCAATGAGGCGAAAGTAAAAATTGGCAATTGCGAAAAAGAGCTAGATCGGATCAATGACCGGATTGCAGATCTGGATACCACCGATCTGGATGAAACCCTTCAGAATTGGAAAAAGGAACTTGATCAGGTTCGGACTCAGCAAATGAAAATATCGACCACACAGGAGATAGAGCGCCAGACGCTTGCGAAAGAAGAATCTGCCCTGGTTGATCTGGAAAAAGCCATTAAGTCCGACACCAATAGCTGGGTGAATCAAAAAGAGAAATTTGAACAGCTACAGGTTCAACTTGCTGAGCATCAGGCTGCCCTGGCCGAAAAAGACTCACAGTATCGAAGTTTGTCGGATGAGTACAACGAGTTGCGACAAAGCTATAACCAATTGCATATTAAAATGGTCCAGCAGGAAAATCTGCTGGAAACTGTCCAGCGGGAAAAAGAAATGGTCGTTGAAAAAATCGAGTCCATTCAAAAAGATATTTCTTATTCAAATCAAAAAATCGTCGAATCAGAAGAGGCCATCCAAAAGCTCGATTTATCCATCCGGGACCATGAGGCTCTGCTCCAAAAGCAAATTCATGAGCGGGAATCTCAGGAAGCATTACTCAACGATGCCGAAAAAGAGTACTACAAAGCCAGGTCAGCCATTGGTCAGTTGGAATCTGAAGTCAAAGTTCTGAATCAGCAATTTCGAAATTCTCAATCTTTGATCAATGGCTGGAAGGATAATTTGAATACGACGAAATTTGCTATTTCCAGGATTATTGAGCGATTGGATATTGAATTTGGTGTGACCGAAGAGGATATTCCCAAGGAGGTTGATGAATCGATCGTGGCAGAGAAAGAATCGATCATAGAGGAATGTGAAAAGATCAGAACCCGTATTCAAAATTATGGGGAAATCAATCCGTTGGCTGTGGAGGCTTTTGATGAGATCAAAACACGGCACGATGACATCGTTCAACAACGCGACGATGTATTGAATGCGAGGGATCAATTAATGGAGACCATTTCCGAAATCGAGACCACAGCGACCCAGAAATTTATGGAAGCCTTCAATCAGGTACGGGAAAATTTCATCGAAGTGTTCCGTAGATTGTTTACGGAGGACGATACCTGCGATCTGGTTTTGCTCGAACCGGAAAACCCCCTGGATTCGAAAATCGAGATAGTAGCTAAGCCCAAAGGTAAAAAACCCAAATCGATCAGTCAGCTTTCTGGTGGGGAGAAGACCCTCACTGCCACGGCACTGCTATTCGCTCTGTATCTGTTAAAACCTGCCCCGTTTTGTATTTTTGATGAGGTAGATGCTCCTTTGGACGATGCCAATATTTATAAATTCAACCGGATCATTAAGGAGTTTTCCAGGGATTCGCAGTTTGTAATCATCACTCACAACAAATTGACGATGGAAGCAGTCGATGTCATCTATGGTGTTTTTATGGAAGAAACCGGGATTTCAAAGGTAGCTGCAGTTGACTTCCGGTACCTGGATGAAGTCGCCGAACTTGCTACAGTGGGGTAGGCACACCAATTAGATTGAGTGCACATTCTGAGGAGGAATTCTCAGGACAGGCAGAACTTATTGACACAGGATGATAATGGGATCTGTGGTGATGGTGTTGCTGACATTACCGGCACGATCTCGTATGAATATTTCATATTGTAAGGTGTCTGTCGGATATTTATTCGAAGGTTCACAGGGTGGAGTACCGTCGGGGTAAATGCAGCAGGTCGTGTAAATCGTCACGGTGATTTCTCCGCGGATGCCGCGTTGGGCTCCTTCCGGCGGAAGTTCCGGTAAACGGTATTTGCTGGCAATGAACTGATCACGGTTGTCCCGGATGAAAATATTCAGACTATCCTTGTCTCCCAAATCGCCGTCGCCATCGGTGAAAGAAAAGGTTACCCGGATGGAATCGGTGTTGAAGCTGTTTTGCACCATCTGGTTCCCTTCCATCGATATAAATTCTATGGCCGGTTCTATCGGAAATTCGGGACGGGATACGCATCCTGCCATTAGATAGATGAAAAAGGCTCCAATGATGTAAGCGATATATTGTATTCTATGCATACCGAAAACAAAATACGGAAAATAAGTCGAAAAATTGTTCTTCTTCACTCAAATTGCGTTTTCGGTTTTGAACGGGCACCCCTGGAAATATGCAGGGCTGCGCAGAACTCCAGAAATAAATTCCTGGAGTTCTACGGATCGGACCTGGTAGGGCTTGCGCTGAATACCCATCGGGAATCAGATTGCACATATGAGGTACGGAATCAAGTGTGCCAGGCATCAAGTTCGTGATACTTCTGGCGAGGTTATTTTTGTCATATCGAAGAAGTGACCGAATGCAGTCTCGTCGTTAAGACGAGGCCA
>CALGAA010000068.1 GCA_937952445.1 uncultured Bacteroidota bacterium
CGTCATTACTCGTTGCAAAAATCGTGTTTTCGATGCCTTTTTTCATGGTCTGAATCGGAATCTCGACAGATTGGGAAATCTGAGTGTCGGGTATTTCCGGAAATTCTTCAAAATCATCACACGCCAATTTATATTCGCCGTTATTGGTCTGAATCACGAGGACGTTTGAATCTTCTTCCTTTGTAAATTGAACTGGCTGATCCGGGATCGCTTTGAGTGTATCACTCAGGATCTTTCCCCTCACAGCGATTTTACCATCTTCATGTCCCTGTACCTCCAGGGTAGAAAATATGGTTGTTTCCAGATCGGAGACGGTCAACTTGAGTTCGTTACCATTTAATTCCAGCAGAAAATCCTCCAAAATTGGCATCATGGGATTGGAAGGAATTACACTAGAAGCAATCACGGTCTTTTTCAAAAAATCACTGGAAGAAACGGTGAATTTCATGTTCTATTATCAATTTTAATTTCAGAGAATAAACATAAGAAAAAAATGCTGTAAAAGATTCAAACCAAACTTTCTCCCCCCCTTCAATGCCGTCTGATTCATGTGGGGGATTTGATTTCGGAAATTCGGATAAAGGTTCATTTTCATTGAGTAACAACACAAGCAACGTACAACGAGAAATACCATTGCATTCCAAAATTCGTTACCGACTAAATTAATTTATAAATTTGATCCATGTATCCAAAAACAAAGGAAATCAAATTACCTGAGATTAAGCCCATTCAAAAACCATCTCCTTTTGAATATCATATCGAGGAAGTGGATCATGCATCAGTGTTGTACTCCATTCCTGGAATGCAGAATTTGGGATTGGTTAAGATCGAAATCGTTCTGAACCGAGGTCGGTTCGATGAACAGAAAAAACTCAGTTCCCGTTTCTGTGCCCGAATGCTGAAAGAAGGAACCCTCACCAGGAACCAGGATGATATCAATGACCAGTTTGATTTGTTTGGAGCACAATTCAACGTTCACTACAACCTTGATTATGCTTCTTTTTCGCTGATTTGCCTGACCAGGTATTGCCGGCAGTTGATTCCGCTCCTTTTTGAGATCATCACCGAGCCGCAATTCGACAGGGCAGACCTCATTCGACTGAAGAAAAGGGCTCAATCCAAACTCAAAATTTCACTGGCGGATAACGATTCGTTATCTTTTCGAATTTTGACGGAAAAAATATTTGGCAGCCAACACGCGTATGGTTACAATTCCACAGCTCACGATATTGACGCTATCCAAATCGAGGATTTATTGGAATTTCACGAACGCTATTACCGAAAACCCAATTTCAAAGTTTATTTGTCGGGGAGCTATGACCAGGATATCCAGCAAACCTTGCTCGAGTATATCGATCGACTACGCGAACCGGAAAAGCGGGATGAGGCGTCTTTATTTTCCGCCCCCAATCCTGATCAGCCAGGACTGTATGAGCGCAAAAACGAATACGCATTCAATGCGCAGAGTTCTATTAAATTGGGAAAGCGGATCGTTCAAAGAAGTCATCCGGATTATATCCCCATCCATTTTACGAACACCCTGCTCGGTGGATTTTTTGGATCGAGGCTTATGCAAAACATCCGGGAGAAAGAGGGCCTTACCTATAATATTTTTTCAGATCTGGAACCTATGCGCCACGATGCGTACTTCATGATCGGAACCGATGTCAAAACTCAAAACATCTCCAGGGTTATACATTTGATCCATGAAGAACTCACCAAATTAGAGCAGGATTTGATTAGTGAAAAAGAGTTTGGGATGGTCCGCAATTATATCAAAGGTTATCTTTTAAGTTCCCTGGATGGAGTGTTTTCAAAAGCTGAGATTGTTAAAATTCTCTCCCTCGAAAATATGGAAATAAGCTGGATGTACGGCTTTTTCGACGAGTTGGATAATCTACGTCCAGAGGTTATTCCAGGTCTGGTAAAAAAATACCTGAAAATGGACGAATTATATACAGTAGTAGTAAATTGATGTTAAATTTGGGTCA
Organism: uncultured Bacteroidota bacterium; assembly: GCA_937952445.1. Classification (GTDB taxonomy): domain Bacteria; phylum Bacteroidota; class Bacteroidia; order Chitinophagales; family Saprospiraceae; genus Membranihabitans. Next base: position 1,992 of record CALGAA010000068.1, read on the forward strand.
TTGATACTTGGGCATTAAATATTGAGTTTAAAATAAAAATTATACGAGCGATATGTGCTTGACACAGCCATCGGAACAATATGAAATTATTTAGCTTCTTTACGCAGGAACTGGCCATAGATTTGGGAACCGCGAACACCCTGATCATTCAAAATGGAGAGGTCGTGGTCGACGAGCCATCGATCGTAGCGATTGATCGAAGGACAGGGGAAGTGATCGCTGTAGGATCCAAGGCGATGCAAATGCATGAAAAGACGCACGAACACATCAAAACCATTCGGCCCCTCAAAGATGGTGTGATTGCTGATTTCCAGGCTGCAGAACACCTGATCGAAGGGTTGATTAATATGATCGATACCCGGAAAAGTTTTTTCACCCACCTGAGAATGGTGATCTGTATTCCTTCCGGTATTACAGAAGTGGAGAAAAGAGCTGTATTTGACAGTGCCGATCACGTCGATTCCAAGGAAACGTACCTGATCCACGAACCTCTGGCCGCTGCATTGGGAATTGGCCTCAATGTGGAGGAACCCGAAGGAAATATGATCATCGATATCGGAGGAGGAACCACCGAAATTGCGGTGATTGCGTTGTCGGGTATCGTAACCGACCAGTCCATCCGTACCGGTGGGGATGAATTTACCTCCGACATTGTGAACTATATGCGGCGTGAACACAATCTATTGATTGGGGAACGGACTGCCGAAAACATCAAAATTAAAATCGGCTCGGCCCTGGAGGAACTCGAGGATCCACCACCCGACATTCCGGTGAACGGGCGGGATTTGATGACGGGTATCCCCAAACAACGGATTATCTCTTACCAGGAAATTGCTACTTGCATCGACAAGTCAGTTTCCAAGATTGAGGAAGCTATCCTCAAGGCACTGGAAGCGACACCACCTGAATTAGCGGCAGACATTTTCCGTAAAGGGTTATACCTCACCGGCGGCGGGGCATCCCTGAGGGGCCTTGACAAAAGAATATCCCAAAAAACCAAACTCGATGTGCATGTCCCCGATGATCCCTTGAGAGCCGTCGTGATTGGTACTGGCATCGCATTGGAGAATATTGGTAAATTCTCGTTTCTGATCGATCGGAAGAATGTGTGAGAACCAAGATAACATATGGGAAACTTTATACGATTTCTGCTACGCAAGCTGCAGTCCATTGTATTTATTATACTGGAGATTATCAGTATCAATCTCGCGGTGAATTTTGACAGTAGGAGAAAATCGATTTTCTTAAGTACCTCCAATCAAATTACCGGTTTTTTTCAATCGTATTTTAGCCAGGCCTCGCATTATTTTCACCTCAGCGGAGAAAATGAAGATCTGGTTTTGGAAAATGCGCGACTGAGAAATCAACTCCTGAATCTCAAACAGCAAATTTCGACTCAAAAATCAAATCCGGACAGTCTGGCCCTCCCGGCGCTTAACGACACCGGACCGATCCGATACCGGGTGATTCCCGCCCAGGTCATTTCCAATTCATTTTCTTCCGTCTACAATTTTCTCACCATCGATGTCGGCGCAAATTCCGGAATAGAACCCGGGATGGGGGTGATTACAGACACAGGCCCGGTGGGCATCGTGACGCAGGTGAATAAATACTATTCGAAGGTCATTTCGATTTACAACATCGAATCTTCGGTGAGCGCCATGATCAAGGACAATAATGCATTGGGGATCATCCAGTGGGAGCCGTACAATTTGCAGCACGTCGTCATGCGGGAAATACCCCGGCACGTTGAATTGGGGATTGGGGATACGGTGGTGACGAGCGGTTATTCGTTTGCATTTCCACCTGGGTTGCCCATCGGCACTGTCGATTATTACAACCTGGAAAGCGGTGAAAACGATTACACGATATACGTTCGTTTATTTGAAGATC